>JADFGB010000020.1 GCA_022567875.1 Bacteroidota bacterium
AAGAACTTTCATAGCTTTTTGTCGGTTTTTTAATTGAGATCTTTCATCCTGACATTGAACAACAATACCTGTAGGGATATGTGTAATTCTAATAGCGGTTTCAACCTTGTTTACATTTTGTCCTCCAGCTCCTCCGGAACGATAAACATCTATTCTTAAATCAGTTTGGTTGATTTCAATTTGAACATCTTCGACTTCAGGGAGAACTGCAACTGATGCTGCAGATGTATGGACTCTTCCGCTAGATTCAGTAAGCGGAACTCTCTGAACACGATGTACACCACTTTCAAATTTTAGATTGCCATAAATATTTTTACCTGACACAGAAAAGATAACCTCTTTTATTCCTCCTAATCCGGAATCACTCAAATCAATTAACTCTATTTTCCAACCTATAATTTCAGCATAACGGGAATACATTCTATATAGATCAGCAGCAAATAATGCTGCTTCATCACCACCAGTTCCGGCTCTGATTTCCATAATTATATTTTTATCGTCATCTGGATTTTTGGGTAGAAGAAGTAACTTAATGTTTTCTTCAATTTCATTTTTTCTAATTTCAAATTCTCCCAATTCGCTTTCAGCCATTTCTACTAATTCAGAATCATCTTCTTCGGATATTATCTCTTTGTTTCCTTCAATATTGTTTATTATATCTGTTAATTCTTTGTAAGATTTAATTATATCTTCAAGATTGCTTCTTTCTTTACTTAGTTTTATAACTTTTTCTCTGTCAGAAAGAACCTCTGGATCTGATAATTCCTGATTTATTTCTTCGAAATGGTTATTAATTTTTTCTAATTTTTCTATTAAGTTCATAGTATCAGTAACGGTTTTTAGTTTGTAAATATAGCAAAGGGTAAAATTAAAACCTACAAAGAAAGAGGCTAACTGTAATAAATTGATGTAATTGTATAAGTATGTTTGGGGGTCTCGATGTTCCAGGTTAATTTAATGCTGGTAGGTGCAATAAATAATTCAGCATAATAAAGGTCCTGTTCACAAATGTGCGGATTTAAACTTTTCCATAAATTATTTTTTTCATTATAGAAGCTCACAAGAAATATTGGTTTTTTATCACCAAACCTTAAATGTTCTAACTTTAATATAGAATTATTATGTGCAGTCCACTTATATATATTTTTTGAATTAACTTTTTGTCCATAATTATTTACCCAGTTACCCAATTCTTCAGTAATAATTGAAGAATCATCTGGTTTGGATACTTTTAAATTGCAATTTAGATGTATGTTCAACGATGGATTAGGGTGATTAACTTTAAAGTTTAATCTCTTAACTTTTTCTAATTTATTTATTAAATATTTTAAGTTCGAATTCATATAGTTTAATTTAAAAAATGGGAAGAATGTTCAAAACCCTCCCAAGAATATTAAAAATTCTTCATCCAAGCTTTCCTAAACTTTATTTGTTTCTCAGTAGCATTTGGATTAATTTCAAAAGCATGTTTTACCTTCTGAGCTGTTAAAACAGGTACCACCTTTATTTTTTTGTCTCCTCTCGTCACTGTAATATCTATACTGTCCCCAACTTTTAATTTACTGAATTTAACGAAAACACTTCTGGCATTTTTAAGTGTAACGGAAGTGCCCCCAATTTCCTCAATTATATCACCCTCTAAAATTCCTGTTTCTGCAGCTTTAGTGGATTTAGAAACAAACAATTTTTGTCCTTTTACACCAAATCGAATTCCGAGTGAAATTTTAGAACTGTCCACTCCTTTTGACTCATAATAGTTAACTCCAAGTTTATCAAAATATTCTTTTACCGGTAGAGGTTCTGTATTTTTTATGTATTTATTAATAAAATCATCCATTTCAGGATAAGTCATTGCAACTAATTCATTAAAGAAATTATTTTCACTAAACGATTTATGTTTACCATATTTGTTCGTTAATTCTATAATTAATTCTCTAAGTCCCTTTTTACCATCTGAAAGATCAAGCAGACGAATATCCATTAAAGTTCCTGTTACAGAACCTTTCATATAAATATTTGCATATTGCTGTGGTAATTCTGTAGCGCGTTTACCAAGTTCTGTAAGACTGATATCTTGTTTAAAAAAATCATTAATCTTTAACTTTTGTGAAATTTCTTTTAAATAATCTTCAAGAGTAATTAGTCCTCCTCGTAATTGCATTATACCTGATGCCCACTCTGTGATACCTTCATATAACCATAAATGTTGAGACATAACTGGTTTAATAAAATTAAACTTTTCTACAAGTTCACTATGAATGTTTAATGGTGTAACAATATGAAAAAACTCGTGTGCAACCACAGATCGAATATTATTCATAAGTTTTTCAGATAACGGTTCTTCCTTATAGATATACTCGGAGCTGTATGAATGTTCCCAAGCACCTGCAGTAAAATCTTCAAAGTGAAAAAGGAAATCATAATGTTTTACAGGTATTTTTTTTATAAACTGTTTTTCAGCATCAAGAATATCTTTTAACATAGAAAGTAGTTCATCAGATTTTATTAAACCCGTTTTGGAATACGTATAAACATTAATATCTGTATTTGCTATTTTTGTTACAGCTTTAGTTAAATTACCCAATAATATTGGTGAATCAACTATATGATCGTATGTATCTGCTTCATAATATCCATTTTTGTTAAGCTTTAAAGCCGTGCCTACTATCCACTCTTCAGGGTATTCTAATTTTACATAAATTGGATCGGATTGTTTGCCTTTAAAATATCCGAATACTGCGTGCCCGTTTATCAAAACATGATCATCTTCAATAGAGGTACCGGCCATAGGATAGACTTTATTAGTTTCAACAGGAGTGTCCCAAGTTTCAGAAATAGTGTAAATTATTTTGTAAACATCTTCGGGGTCATCAATTTCCCATTGATTTGTTGAAATTTTTTCCACGTCAATCTGGTCTCCATCCTCATCAAACGCATTAAAAGATTTTACAAATCTTCCAATATCCATAATTTGATATGTCCCGGGAGCAGTTGAAGCAAACTGGAAAATATTATTATCATCGGTAAGGTTTTCAGGAAATAAAGTTACTTTAAATGTGTCATTAGAGCGGTCATTTAAATTAATATAAAACTTTTGCTGAGCTAATATTCCAATGCTTACAAAAACAACAAATGCAAATGTTAATTTAAAATTTCTTAAAAATTGTTTCATCTAAAACTCCTTTATAACTAAATATAATTATTACAAGATGAAAATATTAATAATAGAAAACTGATTTTTAAAGATTATGATGAACGATAAGAATTTGTGATTAACGGATAATCTTGTACTTGAAGAGAAAACTGTATGAGATTATACTTTGTTAAATGATTTTAGAATTATAATTCTTTAAATTTCATCTTAACTTATAAAAAAATGAATATTAAAATTGAAAAAATTTGAGATACCTATATATTATCAAAGCTCTATTATTTCTAGAATAAAAGAAATTCGAAATTTGAATGATCCTAGAAAAAAAGATTACTCTCCAACAATGTTGGATTTTGGACCTGTCCGTTTTTTTATTGCAAGACATTTCGGATTTTGTTACGGCGTACAAAACGCAATTGAAATTGCCTATAAAACGATATCTGAAAATCCTGATAAAAGAATATTTTTATTGAGTGAAATGATTCACAATCCGGGTGTAAATAATGATCTGCAAAACATGGGTGTAGAATTTATTATGGATACTTCCGGAAATCAAATTATAGATTGGGATGAAATATCAAATAAAGATATTGTAATTATTCCTGCATTTGGAACAACATTAGAAATTGAGAAAAAATTAAACGAAAAAGATATAAACCCCTATAAGTACAACACAACATGCCCTTTTGTAGAGAAGGTTTGGAACCGCTCAGTATCCTTAGGTGATGAAGGCAGCACTGTAATAATTCATGGTAAATATTCACACGAAGAAACAAGGGCTACATTTTCACACAGCAAAGAAAGTTCACCCTCCCTTATTGTTGGGGATATAAAGGAAACAGATTTTTTGGCATCTGTAATATTAAACAAAAGAAATAAAGAAGAATTTTATGAATATTTTAAAGAGAAATATTCAGAAGGATTTAATATAGAAAAGCATTTGATCAAAATTGGTGTTGTTAATCAAACTACCATGCTGGCTAAAGAAACTACAGAGATAGCTTCTTTACTTAAGCAAACTATGATAGAAAAATATGGTATTGTTAAAATTTGTGAGCATTTTGTAGATACAAGAGATACATTATGCTATGCAACGAATGATAACCAGGATGCGACTATTGAATTATTATGCAGAAATGCAGATTTTGCTATTGTTGTGGGCGGTTATAACAGCTCTAACACGAGCCATATTGTAGAACTTTGCAATGAAAAACTTCACACTTATTTTATTTCCTCTGCAGATAAAATATTGGATGATATAAATATAAATCACTTTGATTTAAGTATAAAAGAAGAAATAACTACTGATAATTATTTACCTCGCAAAAATAAAATTGATATACTTCTTACCAGCGGTGCTTCGTGTCCCGATGCAGAAGTAGACAGAGTATTGATGAAATTTTTGTCAATGTTTGATGAAGTAAAACCAATCGATGAAGTAATACAAAATTTAGGCTAAAGCTTTTTATTTTCAATTACGGTGATTAATTTTAAGGTTGTTACGGTTGCACCGTGACAAATTACAATCACTTATTACTTTCAAAAACAATTTTAAAATCAAGCTTTCTTGGAGAAATATTTTTTATAAATATTAAATAAAAAGTTAAAAGAATTTTGTTATGAACAGTTAATAATTAAACAATGTAACTTTTGCTGAATTAAACTCACTTAATAATTGTTCAAATAGCTCGTTTACTGTAGGCAAATTTTTTATCAATCCTGAACTTTGTCCCGCTTCCATTTCACCTTCTATTTCGTTGCCTTCAAAAATACCCAATCGTTCCCTTTTTTTACCCAATAATTTTTTTAATTGTTCTTCGTTCCATCCTTCTGATTCAGCAATTATTGAACGGATAGAAAAATCATTCTTAAGCATTCTTACCAAACCAATTTTTTTGAAAGCAAGAATCGTATCATTGTCATTAGCTTCTACCACGTATTTTTTATAATTAGGATGGGCGGATGATTCTATGGTAGCTGCAAATCTTGTTCCCATTTGCACGCCTTCAGCACCCAAAGAAAAGGTAGCTAAAATTCCTCTGCCGTCTGCAATACCGCCTGCAGCAATTACAGGGATATTTACCGCATCAACTATTTGAGGAATTAAGCATATGGTTGTTGTCTCGTCGGCACCGTTATGTCCGCCGGCTTCCACTCCTTCACCAACAACAGCATCACAACCTGCCGCCTCAGCCTTTAAAGCAAATTTAACAGATGGTACTACGTGTACGACTTTAACATCTTTTGATTTTAATTTTTCAGTAAATGTTTTGGGATTGCCCGCAGAAGTAAAAACAATTTTTACTTCATTTTGTATTGTTACATTAACAAGTTCTTCAGCATCTTTTCTCATTAAAGGGATATTAATACCGAATGGTTTTTGAGTTGCTATTTTGCACTTTTTAATATGCTCATCTAAAAGCTCAGGCTTCATCGAACCCGAACCTATCAAGCCCAATCCCCCGCAATTAGATACAGCAGAAGCCAAACGCCAACCCGACACCCAAACCATTCCGGCTTGTATAATGGGATATTTAATTTTGAATAAGTCGGTGATTCTGTTAATTATATTCATAATAAAGCAATCTATTTCTATTTGGTAATAAAAACAAGATTAAGTAATTTTAAATTCATATTCTATCAAAATAAAAAATTATGAGAGCAATTATACCGGTTGCCGGAGTTGGCAGCAGACTAAGACCACATACTTATACAATACCCAAAGTGTTGTTAAATGTTGGAGGCAAACCTATACTTGCACACATTTTAGATAAGTTGATTTCGGAAAATATAAACAAAGTCACCTTTGTTATAGGGCATCTTGGTGATAAAATAGAAGAGTTTGTAAAAAGTGAATATTCTAATTTAGATAGTGAATTTGTTGTACAAAATGAGTTAGGAGGTCTGGGGCACGCCATTTATACAGCCATTCCTACATTTGATGAAAAAGATATTTTTATCATTCTCGGTGATACAATATTTGATGTAAATCTTGATGAAGTTTTTAATAAAGATTATTCGATGATTGGAGTTAAAGAAGTAGAAGACCCTAGCAGATTCGGAGTAGCTGTAATAAAAAACGACGAAGTTGAAAAACTTGTAGAAAAACCTACTGAACCGATATCCAATCTGGCTATAGTAGGACTTTATTACATATCAAATGCGCAAACCCTTTCTGAATGTTTAAATGAATTAATTAAAAAAGATATAAGAACCAATGGTGAACTTCAGCTTACGGATGCTTTACAAATGATGATTGAACAAGGGGAAAAAATTTGCACCTTCCCTGTCGAGGGCTGGTATGACTGCGGAAAACAGGAAACTTTGTTAGAAACAAACAGAATATTATTAGACGATAAATGCACGGATAAGAAATTTGATAATGTAGTAATTAATAATCCTGTTTATATAGCTGATGATGTTGAAATATCGGGTTCAATAATCGGTCCTTATGCAACAATAAGCAAAGGAAGTAAAATTTCAGACTCTATAATTAAAAATTCAATTATCGGAGAAAATTCCGAAATAAAAGCATCACTACTTGAAGGCTCTATTATCGGAAACAATACATTGATAAAAGGAAGTTATAAAAAACTTAACACCGGTGATTCAACTGAAATAGAAATTTATTAAATTTACACTTCATTTTTAAGGATATTTATGTCTTATTTTTTCTCTTCAGAATCAGTCTCGGAAGGTCATCCTGATAAAGTTTGTGATGCCATCTCAGACGGAATATTAGATGCAATATTTAAGAAAGATACAAATGCAAGAGTTGCCTGCGAAACTTTTGTTACAACGGGACTTGTTTTAGTCGGAGGCGAAATTACTACTGATGCATACATAGAAGTTCAAGATATCGTTCGCGATATTGTTCGTAGAATTGGATATACAAAAGCTGAATATAAATTTGATTCTGAGTCTTGTTCTGTTTTAAATGCTATTCATTCACAATCACCTGACATTGCAATGGGAGTAGATACCGGCGGCGCTGGAGACCAGGGTATTATGTTCGGTTATGCTTGTGATCAAACACCCGAACTGATGCCAATGCCAATTATGTATGCCCATAAATTGATGAAGAAACTTACTCAAATAAGAAAAAAAAATAACGGTTTAATGCCCTATTTAAGACCCGATTCTAAATCACAGGTAACAATTGAATACGATGAAAATAATAAACCTTTAAGAGTTGATACTGTTGTAATTTCCACTCAGCATGATGCCAACATAAAACAATCTACAATTAAAAGAGATGTCATAGAACACGTAATTAAAAAAGCAATTCCAGAAAAATATATTGATAAAAAAACCAAGTTCTTTGTTAATCCAACAGGCAAATTTGAAATTGGAGGACCGCATGGTGACAGCGGTTTAACAGGAAGAAAAATAATTGTAGATACTTACGGCGGTTGGGCACCTCACGGAGGCGGAGCTTTTTCGGGTAAAGATCCTTCAAAGGTTGACAGAAGTGCAACTTATGCAGCAAGACACATTGCAAAAAACATTGTTGCAGCTAAATTAGCAAAAGAGTGTTTAGTTCAATTGGCCTACGCAATCGGCGTTGCAGAACCTGTCTCTATTTTTGTTGATACAAAAAGGACAGGTGTAATTCCTGATACTGAAATCTCAAAAATGATAATTAAAGAAGTTGATCTTACACCAAATGGTATAATTAAAAGATTAAAATTAAGAGCTCCAATATATGAAGCAACTTCAGCATACGGACATTTTGGTCGGAATGAATTTTCTTGGGAACAACTTAATTTAGTAACAAAATTTAAAAAATATAAATAATTAAAGGGCATATAAATATGAGTGAAGTACTTGAAGGCAATGTAAAGCTTATGAAATATAAAGTTAAAGATATATCGTTAGCAGACTGGGGAAGAAAAGAAATTGCACTTGCCGAAAAAGAAATGCCCGGCTTAATGGCACTTAGAAAAAAATTCGGTGAAGAAAAACCTCTAAAAGGTGCTAAAATTATGGGCTCTCTGCATATGACAATACAAACCGCGGTATTAATTGAAACTTTAATATCTCTCGGCGCCGATGTTCGTTGGGCAAGTTGTAATATTTATTCTACACAAGACCATGCCGCAGCTGCTATTGCTGAAACTGGTGTACCGGTATTTGCATGGAAGGGAGAAACACTTGAAGATTATTGGTGGTGCACTGAACAAGCATTAACTTTTCCTGACAAAAGTGGTCCGGATATAATTGTTGATGACGGAGGAGATGCTACTATGATGATCCACCTTGGTTACGAAGGGGAAAGCGATACTTCTAAATTAAGTGAAGAAAAAACAACCGAAGATGAAATTGAATTATTTAAAAAATTAAATGCTACTTACAAAGAAGATTCTGACAAATGGCACAGAATAGCTAAAAAAGTTAAAGGAGTTTCAGAAGAAACAACAACGGGTGTTCATAGATTATATCAAATGAAAGAAGCCGGTAAATTGTTGTTCCCTGCAATTAATGTGAATGATTCCGTTACAAAATCTAAATTTGATAATCTTTATGGTTGCAGAGAATCACTTACAGACGGTATTAAAAGAGGTACTGATATTATGATTGCCGGAAAAAATGTTGTGATTTGTGGTTACGGTGATGTAGGTAAAGGCTCAGCAAAATCATTACAAGGTTTTGGTGCAAATATTCACGTAACTGAAATTGATCCTATTTGCGCTCTGCAGGCATCTATGGAAGGATATAGAGTGGATACACTTGAAAAATTTTTAAGTTTCGGTGATATATTTGTTACTACTACTGGCAATAAAGATATTATAAGAATTGATCATATGGAAAAAATGAAAGATGGTGTAATCGTTTGCAACATTGGTCATTTTGATAATGAAATACAGGTTGAAAAATTAAAAAAATATCCTGGAATTAAACGTATAAACATAAAACCACAAGTTGACCAATATGTATTCCCGGACGGGCACTCTATTATTTTATTATCGGACGGAAGACTAGTTAACCTGGGTAATGCAACCGGTCATCCTTCATTTGTAATGAGTAATTCGTTTACAAACCAAACTTTGGCACAAATAGAACTTTGGAAAAATGATTATGCTTTGGATGTTTTTCGCCTTTCTAAAAAACTTGATGAAGAAGTTGCAAGATTACATTTGGAAAAAATAGGAGTAAAATTGACCAAGCTTACTAAAGAACAAGCAGATTATCTAGGAATTCCTATTGAAGGACCATATAAATCGGAACATTACAGATATTAAAAAATTATTATTAGAATTAAAAGAAAAAAATTTTGTTTTAGTCATTAGAAAAGGCAAAAAAGGAGAAATATTTTCAAGAAGATTGAAATGGAAATTAACAAATAAAGTATATGAACAATTCGGATGTTTTGTATGTAATCCAGTACCATATCCGACATTGCTCGTTGGCTTGCGAGCGCATGGCATTGGACTTGTTGGTTCGGTTTATCCAGTTGAATATATACATTGTGCATTACCAAATAAGCTATTTGAATATATGTCACAGGGTGTTGTTCCGGTTGTGATGAATTGCAGGGAAGCAGAAAATTTCGTAACTAAGCATGATTGTGGTATTGTTATAAAAGATATAAATGATTTAAGTGTATTGAAATTAGATGTGCTTAGACAAAAACGTGAGAATGTATTGAAATTACGACGTAAATTAACAATGGAATCACAATTACATATAATAGAGGGTTTATATGAAGAAGTGCTTGATGCCAAAGGTAGTTAAATGGATAATTGTGTTGATATTTACAGTAATGGTGCTGTATCCGGTAACTGAATCATACGCAACGGTGTATTTAGTTCATACACGAATGAAAGAAATGTGCACAGGTTTATCAACTGATACCAAGCCTACACCTACAG
>JADFGB010000282.1 GCA_022567875.1 Bacteroidota bacterium
AAACTTTTTTAAGAAAATATTTCTGTCAATATCCTTTTCCTGTTTGGCAATCAAACTCTTTTCTTCATTTTGAATTAGTATTGTTTTTTTTCATCATATTCCTAAATTTAGTTTATATTTTAAACTGGAAATTAAGATTATAAAAAGTTGTTGAACTTCCTGTTTGGGGTGAAGATATTCTAACATTCGGTGCAATATACAGACCTTTAGCTGGTTTTATATTTAGACCTCCAACAAAATATAATCTACCGTCATCTATTTTATCTGTATTAGGATCAAAAAAATCATATCTACCAAAAATTTCTACTTGTTTGTTAATACTTAAATTTGCGAAAGCAGATATAATAGAACCTGATACACTTGACCCGCCATTATTCGTTAAATCATATTCTGCTCCAAATCTTAGACTTCTAATTTGATAAACAGCAAACCCACCAAAAACAGTAGTGATTTCAGTTGTTGTATCGGTTACTACTACATAATCAAAAGGTTCAATGCTAAAGGAAGTTCCGATATTATAATTTCCGTCTTTTTCAATTTTTGAATCTCCGTACATTAACTGGACTGAATATTTTTTATAGTCATCGTTTTCTGACTTTTTAAATCCAGTTCCGTTCGTTATCAATGCACTAAAATTTATTTTTTTATTGAATGTATTATAATACCCAATTCCTAAATCAGCAGAGCTTGAATATTTATATAAATCCATAGGTGCTTTTTCAACAAATCTGTAACCCCAGTTATGTTCCTCAACATTAAACATATTCATTCCTTGAAGACCAAAGACTAAATCACCGTATCCTGTTTCCCATTTTAACAATGCATTTTTTAAATGTACTTCCAACCTATTTTCCTTACTATTGTTTACTCTACTTACATCAGTTGTAATTTTATATGAAATGACTTCGGATAATTTGTTTTGATATGTAAAATAAGCTCTATTTATTTCAAATTTATTTGTTGGTTTAGCATCATTGTTATATGAATATTCAAAAAATACTTTACTTCTTATCTTCCCCTGTCCAAAGATAATAGCAGACAAAAAAAATAATGTTATAAAAAGTGTTGAGAATTTTTTCATTTAGTTAATTCCCCTTTAAAAGGTTTTATATCATCGCTGATTGTTTTTATTTCTTTTTTAAACTCTTTGATCCCATCTTTTTTAATTTTTAATTTTATGCGGATCTTTTACACCTTGCAGTATAATTAATCCGGCTATAAAAAATAGTCCTAATCCCAAAGTTGCAATTCTTTCACCTGATATATCTGCGACAATACCATAAAATAAAGGACCAATTACTGCGGAAGACTTTCCAAAGAGTCCGTCATAAAAACCAAAATACTCGGCTTCGTTAGACTTTGGAATTAAAGATGCCATTAAACTTCGGCTGCACGATTGAGAGGAACCAATGGCTAATCCGGCTAATAATCCTATTAAATAAAATTGTCCGGCATTTTCAACCAATGAAGCACCCACAACAACAAATAGCCATATTACCAAGGTGATTGTTATAGTTTTTTTCGGACCGATATGATCAGATAAAATACCAAAAAGAAATGAACCTAAAATAGCGGTACTTTGGATTATTACAAAAAAGATTATTATTTCCAAATATTCCATATGCAATACATTTGAGGCAAAGATAGAGGCAAAAACAATGATAGTAATAATAGCATCGTTATAAAGAAAAAATGAGATCAAGAACTTAGATATTGATGGAAATTTCTTTTCAATAAATAATGCTTTAAATGTATTAAAACTTTTTTGAAGTCCTTCTTTAATAAGGGATTTTTTGATAGGTGATTTTATCTTTGGTTCACTTAAAAACAAAAACAATGGAATAGAAAATACCATAAAAAAAGCGGATGCTACTAAAAACGTTAGCCTAATACGATCATAATATATTGGTGAGGATACATCCGGAATAATAGACAACGCAATGAGTAAAACAATTAATGCCCCTAAATAACCTGCTGCATATCCATAACCGGAAACTCTTCCAAAATTCTTTTTCTCAGTTAAGTTGGGTAAAAATGCATCGTAAAAAACAAGACCCGCTTCAAATCCTATATTTGCTAAGATAAAAAGTAAAGCACCGTAAAGAATATCCCCTTTGTAAACAAAGTACATCAGTGCTGTGCAAATAACAGAGATTAAAGTAAAAAAGAGTAAAAATCTTTTTCTGTTTCTTGAAAGATCAGCAATTGCACCCAGTGCAGGGCTTAAGATTGCTGCAATTATCATAGATATACTGACTAATAGTCCCCATATCCATTTTTGTCCGCCGGCAACAACATTAGTAAAATATTTTGAATAAATGACCGTAACAATAATTACAGAAAATGCCGTATTGGCAAAATCAAACATTGCCCAGCTTACTATACGTCCCTTTTTTCTCATAAATTATTTTCTGATTGGTTTTTTTGAAATAGTCTCTTCTACTAAGCCCCTTCCGGTTTTGTTTAGCTCACCATTTTTTTTCAATTCAGTAAAGATAGCGTCCATTATACCATTTATAAATTTTCCACTGCTTTCTGTACTAAAAGATTTTGCTATTTCGATTGTTTCGTTAATTGAAACTTTAGGTGGGATTTCCGGGAAATACATTAGCTCACATATTCCCATTCGTAGTAATATTTTATCTAAAAGAGCAATTCTTGTTATTTCCCAATTTGCTACTCTCTCTTTAATTTTTTCATCAAGATTTATTTTATTAATGATAATCCTGTTTATTAATTCTTCAGCAAAATTTTTATCATTTTTATTATCGATATCTTTTAAAATTTCTTCTTTTGTTGTAGAATGAGATTCCTGATTTAACTCATAAGCATACAATATTTGTAATACTTTTTCTCTTACAATTCTTCTTTTAGAAAATTTT
>JADFGB010000283.1 GCA_022567875.1 Bacteroidota bacterium
AATATCGAACTTCTAAAAAGTTTTTTAAAATTCGGTCTACCGTATTTTCCTGCAGGATTGGGTGCAATGTTAATACAAGGTATTGACCGCCCTATTCTTGCACATCTGACAGATTTAAGTACGGTCGGTGTTTATTCTGCAAATTATAAACTCGGTATTTTTATGATGCTTTTTGTAAGTACGTTCCAGTTTGCCTGGCAGCCTTTTTTCCTGCAGAATGAAGGAGAAAAAAATGCAAAAGATATTTTTTCAAAAGTTTTTACATATTTTGCTTTAGTTGGGAGTTTTGTTCTTGTGTTCATATCTCTTTTTATTTCTGATATTGTAAAAATTAATATTTTCGGGTACACTATTATCGGTTCTGATTACTGGGGAGGATTAAATATTGTACCGATAATTCTTCTCGGCTATCTTTTTTATGGATTTTATATTGTCTTTACTGCTGGAATATATATAAAAGAGAAAAGTATTTATATTCCTTTTATTACTTTCGGCGGAGCGTTTATAAATATTATATCTAATGTCTTATTAATTCCTATTTTAGGATTAATAGGTGCTGCTTTATCTACACTTGTAAGTTATTTGTTTTTGGCTGCCGCTTTATTAATTGTAACGCAAAAATTTTATAGAATTGAGTACGAGTTTTTGAGAATAGGTAAAATATTTTTTGGAATTTTCATAGTTGCTGTTATCTACTATTGGTTGTTAAATTTTGGTGACTTATTTTTCATTTACAAAATTTTGCTTTCTCTTCTTTTTATAATTTACATTTTTGTTTTTGTAGTTAATAAGCAGGAAATTAAAATTTTGAAAGAAAAACTTTTCAAATCTTCTTAAAGGAATTTTAATTGTGGAAAAAATTGAATTAAAAATTAAAAGATTATCCGAAGATTTTTTGGATATTGCTCTTCCTTCATATTCTACCGAAGGAAGCTCCGGGATGGATATTAGAGCTGCTGTTGAAAACGAGGAAATTATTCCCGCCGGTAAAGTAAAGCTGATTTCTACAAACATTGCTGTAGAAATACCAAAAGGATTTGAAATACAAGTAAGACCGAGAAGCGGACTCGCGGCAAAGCACGGGATAGGTGTACTAAATTCACCGGGAACAATTGACTCGGATTACAGGGGCGAAGTAAAAATTATTCTTTTTAATTTTAGCGATGAAGACTTTGTTTTAAAACGCGGCGACAGAATTGCACAATTGGTCCTTGCAAAAACATATTCTGCAAATATAATAGAATCAACAGAATTAGTTGAAACAGAAAGAGGCACCGGCGGTTTTGGGCATACAGGGAAGTCGTAAAACGTAAGCCGGCAAACGGCAAAAGTGAAAGGGCAAATTGGAATAACGAATAACGAATAGCCAACACTGATTTTTGAAGTTTTTGATTTAGGAACGGGGAGAACAATTTTACAATTAGAGACGAGTCGATGACTCGTCTCTACAAAAATTATATTATTTTTATCCTTCCTTAATATATAATTAAGCTAATTTTTTTATACATTTGCTGTAGAAATTTTATCGGGAAAAATCTTGTAATTTTTTCTATTTCATCTATATTTTTTTTAAAATAATGACCGTAACAAATACTTATTTTCTTTTATGAGCGATTACATACACATACATAACCATTCGCACTACAGTCTGCAGGACGGTGCGTGCACAATTGATAGCCTTATAGAAGCTGCCAAAAAAAATGATATGCAATCTGTTGCTTTAACAGACCACGGGGTTATGTACGGCATAGCGGAATTTTACAGAAAAGCAGTGGCTGCCGGAATAAAACCCATTATTGGTATGGAAGCCTATATTGTTAAAGAAGGCTCAAGATTTAATAAAGGTAAAACCGATTCGGATAACGGGAGAAAAAGAACAAAACATTACAACCATTTAATATTACTTGCTAAAAATAAACAGGGGTACAAAAATCTGACTAAACTTTCTACTTTGGGACACACTGAAGGTTTCTACTACAAACCGCGTATCGACCTTGAACTGCTCAAAGAATACAGAGATGGCTTAATCTGTACATCCGCTTGTGCAGGCGGAGTGGTTGCTACAGATCTTACAAATAATGATTACGATAAAGCTGTAGAAACAGCTAAAACTTACAAAGATATTTTTGGTGAAGATTTTTATTTGGAAGTGCAAGACCACAAAATGGATGTGGAAAAGGCAGTGCTTGAAGGAATGCCGAAACTCTCGCGTGAATTGGGAATAAAATTAGTTGCTACAAATGACTGCCATTATATTGAAAAAGAGCACGCAATTGCTCACAATATTTTACTTCTTCTTGCCGATAAAACCGGAAGAGACTACAGAGATTTAAGATACAAAACCGATCAGATATATTTTAAATCCCAGGATGAAATGAAAACACTTTTTAAAGACTACAAAGGTGCTATTGAAAATACTCTTGAGATAGATTCTAAAATAGATTTAAAACTTGATCCGGACGGCTATCATTTTCCTAACTTTCCAATACCCAAAGAATCATCTGCTGAAACATTGGATGAATACTTAGTAATTTTAGCAGATGAAGGACTTCACAAAATATTTGAAAAAATTACACCAGAAATTAAAGAGCGTTTTGATTTTGAAATATCCACTATCAAACAAATGGGATTTGCAGGGTATTTTTTAATTGTTCAGGATTTTATAAATGCAGCAAAGAAAAAAAATATCCCGGTTGGACCAGGCAGGGGAAGTGTTGCAGGCAGTTTGGTTGCTTATACATTGGGTATAACAAAAATAGATCCTCTAAAATATAACCTGCTTTTTGAAAGATTCCTGAATCCGGCAAGGAAATCTATGCCTGATATTGATATTGATTTTGCAGATGATAAGCGCAGCGATGTAATTGAATA
>JADFGB010000021.1 GCA_022567875.1 Bacteroidota bacterium
GCTCATAGCTAACACTTATAAAGGAAAAGGTCGCCCTAAAAAAACTGATTATGAATACAAAACTCTAATAGAAATGCAACGAGAAATGGATTTACTGTTTAATAAGATGGTTGACTATAGAATGATAGTGAGGATATAATGGCGAGGCTTAGCAGAGAATTCGTAAAACTGGAAACAAGGATTATAAATGATTGGCGGTTCTTCAGAATGAGTGAGTTTGAACAGCTAGTCTACATCAAATTACTAGCTATTTCGAGGACAACCGGTAATCAAATACCCAAAAGCGGAGCCGTACTTAAAGACCTTCTGAGGACAATCAGAGGGGTAACCGAAGTCATATCGGCGGTTAAGCGGATAAAAGCTAATTTCCCTAAGTTCAAGGAAAACAAGTACTTCTATTACTTCGATGGGTACGAATTAAGGTTAAGTAATTATGTACCTAACGTGTCAATTAATTCTGGGGTAGATGAAGATGAAGATATAGATTTCTTTGTTATTACAAAACCAAACAGACTTTGGATTTCAAGATTTTTACTGATGGTTTTTAAAAAAATATTCCTATTAAATTCAAAAAAGAATTTTTGTATAAATTATTACATAACCACAAATAATTTAGAAATTGAAGATAAAAACATATTTATTGCTATTGAATTAGCTTCATTACTACCAATATACGGTTCGGATTTTTATGATAAACTTTATTCATCCAACGAATGGATAAAAAATTATGTCCCAAACTATCCGATGAGAGAAACAAAAAATATAAAAAAATTTAAGCCCTGTTTAATGCAAAAAATAATTGAACCATTATTAGACAATAAATTAGGGAGTCATTTGGATGATTATTTTATGAATTTATTCTATAAATATGATAAAAAGAGATACTTTGATTATGACGAAAAGTCATTTAATTCAGCATTTAAAATTCGTAAAAATATTTCTACCCATCACCCTGATTCATTTCAAAACAAAGTTTTACATGCACTTGAACAAAAAATTTTGCATCTTCAGATAGAACATAATATTCTACTAATTTAAAATTAAGATGTCAAAAGTATTATTTACCCATTCATACTTTTACAAATTTGATACAAAACAATGGAAAGCGAAACAATGCTATCCTCCTTTAGCTACAATTTTTGCAGCGTCTTACATACGGAATAACGGATTTGAAGTATCATTATTTGATACAAATCTTATAGATTCGCCTGATGCTATTATATCAACTCTGATAAAAGAAAAACCGGAATACTTAGTTATTTATGACGACGGTTTTAACTATTTGACCAAGATGTGTTTAGTTAAAATGAGAGAAGCTGCTTTTCGTCTTGCACAATTCGGAAAAGAATTTGGATGCAAAGTAATTGTCTGCAGTTCTGATTCTACCGATCAATATGAAAAATATTTAGAACATAATGCTGATTTTGTCATACTTGGAGAAGCTGAGTTAACTCTGTTAGAACTTTTAAAAAACTTGGAAAAATATTCTGATGATTTTTCAGATATAAAAGGATTAGTATACACAAATAATAATTTAACAGTAAATACCGGTAGAAGAGAAATTCTAAATGATCTTGATTTGTTACCGCAGCCTGCCTGGGATCTAATTCAAATTGAAAAGTACAAAAAAATTTGGAGTAAAAATCACGGATACTTTTCATTAAACATAGCAACTACAAGAGGATGTCCTTTTAAGTGTAATTGGTGTGCTAAACCAATATATGGCAACCGTTACAATATCCGTTCACCGGAAAGGGTAGTGAATGAAATAGAATTATTAGTTAATAAATATGGAGCAAATCATATTTGGTTTTGTGACGATATATTTGGACTCAAACCGGGTTGGGTTCATAAATTTAATGAACTTGTGAAAGAAAGAAAATTAAATTTTAAGTATAAAATTCAATCAAGAGTAGATCTTTTGCTTCAGGAAGATACTGTTGAAGAATTGGCACAATCCGGTGCAGAAACTGTCTGGGTTGGTGCAGAATCAGGTTCACAAAAAATACTTGATGCAATGGAAAAAGGAACTACTGTAGAACAAATTTATGAATCAACAAAATTATTAAAAGACAAAAAAATAAAAGTGGGACTGTTTCTTCAGCTCGGATATTTAGGCGAAACTAAAGAAGACATCAATAAAACAATTAAAATGTTATTAAATATTATGCCTTTTGATATTGGGATTTCAGTTTCATATCCGTTGCCGGGGACAAAATTTTATGAAAAAGTTAAAAACCAATTAAATAATAAATCTAATTGGGATGACAGTGATGATTTGGCTTTAATGTTTAGAAATAATTTTTCACCGGAATATTATAAAAAACTACACAGATATATTCATAAATTATTTAGGAAGGAACAAGGTGAAAATTTTATTAAGAAATTTGTAAAAAATCCTTTCTCTTTAAATCTATCCCAAATTAGAAGAGCATTAACAACTTTTTATTACATTCCACAGATTGTAATTGGAAATTATAAACTTAATAAATTAGAAAATTAAGAATAGAAAATCAGCATTAAAATAAAATTGTTTTTATAATCTTTCAAAAAATTATATTAATTTTTAATAATTACTATCCATGGGAATATAGCTCTACTTTTCATTCCAAATATTCGTTTAATATTCATAATGTTTATTGACTTCTTATTTAGTCTTTTATAATTAAATACTTTTAATTCTTTTTTCGTACGATGGTAATAAAAGTTTACCATTTCAGGGAAACCAAGCTTTTTATAGTAATTTATAGTCCTTCTTTTTGCTTTTATAGATCCGATAATTGAATAAAAATTACTATCAACTATATGAATTTCACCTTTGGCTTTAAGAAAATAAAATATCCTCTTAATTAGACTTTCAAAATCATTAAAGTATTGTATAGAACTTGAAAAAATAACACTATCAAAAGACTCTGGTGGGAATATATTTTCAAATATATTAGCATATACAAATTGTAACTTTTTATTATAACTAAAAACTTTTGCTCCTTGTAATAATTCATTTTTATTCATATCCAAAGCAAAAACAAAATTATTTGTATTCAATGAAATTGCATTTGATAACCATCCATTACCGCAACCAATATCTAATATTGATAATTTATCTTTATTTGAAAAATAATTTATTAAATTTTTCATGGTAGCTTTACGAACCTGCCACTCATTATTCAAGGGGTTTGTCTTACTGATTTCAGGTAAACACTTTAAAATATCATCTGAGTAAATCCTACCTTCTTTTTCCCTAATCTTGAGATACATATTTTCATCAAATTCTTTTTTATTAAGAGATGATAAGAAATAAACATTTTCAAATTTAATTTTGTTGTTAAGTTCAATCATAATATTTTATTAAATCATATTTCGTTTATGTATTTTAAATAATAATATTAAATGTTAATACTATAATATTAATAAATAGTTAACTCATGCAAAATTTTAATCTTGTAAAAAAAGCTTTTTCGCATCAATCAGAAATATTTGATAAACTAGATGAACAGAATAACATTCTAAAATGGATGCGTAAAATTACACGTGAGCACGTAAATAGATATTTGAGAAAAGAAGATACAATTCTAGAGTTGAATGCAGGGACCGGTATAGATGCAGTTTATTTTGCAACAATGGGGCATAAAATTCATTGTATTGATATATCGGAAGGAATGTTAAAAAAGTTGGAAGAAAAAGTTAAAAATCAAAAATTAAATCATTTAATAACAAAGCAACTCTTATCTTTTACAGAGTTAAATAAAATAAATGGAAAAACTTTTGATTATATATTTTCAAATTTTGGTGGGCTTAATTGTACAAATAATATTAAACAAGTTGTTAATCAATTTAAAACAGTATTAACAAAATGTGGACGTATAACATTAGTAATACTTCCAAAAATTTGTCCTTGGGAAATGGCTTCTATATTTAAAGGTAATTTCAAAACTGCATTTAGAAGGATGGCAAAAAATGGAGTGAGTGCTAATATTGATGGGTTCAAATTTAAAACATTTTATTATAGTGTATCAGATTTAAAAAAAGCATTAATGGATGATTTTATAATTTTAGAAATACAAGGTCTTGCTTCAATAAGTCCACCACCATATATTGATGAAATTTCTAATTATTACCCCAATATTTATAAAAATCTTACTAAAATAGATGAAAAATTTTCTAATATATTTCCTTTCAATAGCTGGGCTGATCACTTCATTTTAACTGCTGAACTAAAACAATATAAGAATAACTAAGAATATTATTAAATGCATATTCTTGTAATAACACCTGGATTTCCCGAAAATGAAAATGACACTTCTTCAATTCCTGCAATGTATGAGTATTTTTCAGCTTTACATTGTGAACATTCCAAACTTAAAATTACTATAGTATCAATTCATTATCCATTTAGAAATTTAACCTATTTTTGGAAGGGGATTAAAGTAATTAATTGTGGTGGTGGTAGCATAAAATTCCCTTTTAAAATATTATTCTGGATAAGAACAATCTTTAATTCATTAAAAATTAACAAACAATTACAAGTTGATGTTATACATAGTTTTTGGTTAACTGAATCTGCTTTAATTGGGAGTATTTTAAGCAAAATATTTAATATTAAACATATTTGTACAATAATGGGTCAAGATGCAAAAAAAGCGAACACTTATTTAAAAATTCTACCCTTAAAGAATATTATAAAAGTAGCTTTATCCGAATATCATTCCGATTATTTTAGAAAATCTACAGGACTGAATCCTAATTATATTATACCATGGGGAATTACATATTTTAAAATTGAAGAAAGTAAACGTCCAATTGATATCATTGGAGTTGGATCTTTAATTCCTCTTAAGAATTATAAATTATTTATTGACATAGTTGCAAAATTAAAAGAAGATTTTCCCTCGATTAATTGCATTCTTATAGGTGAAGGAACTGAAAAATCTGAGATAGTTAAAGAAATAGAGAAGAAAAATTTATCTAAGAACATTACTTTAACAGGGCAACTTACTCGTGAAGAAGTTTTATTAAAAATGATGAAAAGTAAAATACTTTTACATACTTCAAATTATGAATCATTTGGTTTAGTAATTATAGAAGGATTAGCATCCGGATGTTATGTGGTTTGCAAAAAAATAGGTATTGCAAAAGAAACAAAAAAAATATTAATAATTAAAAATATTGAAGACGCTTATTTTGGTATCAAAAACATTATTATTAATACGAAAGATTATAGTCCGGAATTTTCTTATCCAGTAGCAGATACAGTATCATCCTATATGAAATTATATAAAACTTGTACATTCTTAAATGGATAAAAATATTAAAAGTATTGTTAAAAAATCATTCATAATTATTAATAATATTATACAAGATAAAGCTGTTTTATTTGGCTTTTCGAATAAGTTTTGGATATTCATATCTTCTGCTGTTACAGCACCAATTATAATAATTTACTTTACACCAACCTTACAGGGATTTTACTATACATTTATAGGTGTTTTAGGGATCCAATCCTTATTTGTTTTGGGACTTGGACAATTACTCCAACAGTTTATTAGTCATGAATGGATTAAAATAAATCATTTACCTGGAAAAGGTTTTGAAGGTGATAGTCAAGCAATATTAAAATTATCTAATATTAAACAATTTACTATTAAATGGTTTTCTATTTTATCTCTTCTACTTTTCTTATCCTTAAGTATTGGCGGATATTTCTTTATGAAACAAACGTCATACAATAGTGGCATTCCTATCTCATTTTGGCTTGCACCTTGGTTAGTTATTAGTTTTTTAAAATCTTTGCAACTATTTATTTCACCAGGAGTAACTTTCCTTGAAGGTATAAATGAAGTTGAAAATGTTAATAGGTTTCGTTTTTCACAATCATTACAAGAAAGGATTTCTACTTGGATAATAATAATAATAGGTGGAAAACTTTGGCTATTCTCTTCTGCCGCTTGTATAAATATTTTAGGACAATTCTACTTTTTTAAGAAAAAATATTCTTCAATTTTAAATGATTTAATAAAACTTAAATCAATAAAAAATGATATATGGAAAAGAGAAATTTTACCTTTACAATGGAAATATGCAGTTAGTTCTCTTTCCGGATATTTAAATTTTTCTTTTATTGTGCCTTTGATATTTTGGTTTTTAGGTCCGGTTACTGCCGGGCAAATGGGGATAACCTGGGCAATTATAACTATGTTCTGGGGTCTTTCTGTTACCATAATTACAACAAAAATACCAACATTTGCTATGGATGCAGCAAATAAAGATTATAAAAAATTAGATAAATTATTTTTCAATTCTACTTTAGTTTCTACTATATTTCTTGTTATTACCTCCGTTTTGCTTTTGTTAATTATAATTATCACAAAAATATTTTATCCTGAAATTTATAGTAGATTTTTACCCCTTTTGCCATTCACAATGTTTTCACTATCAATTATTCCACACCATTTCAAATTTGCAATGACAAGTTATATGAGAGCATTAAAAAAAGAACCATTCTGGAAAATTTCTATTATTGAATCTATACTTATTGTTTTTATTATACCATTATTTTGTAAATATGCAGGTATAGAGGGAGTTAGTATTAGTTTCCTAGGAATAATAATTTTAATAACCTGTCTAACTTATTTTAAATTTAATAGAATTAAGAATGAAATGATTTGTTAATACAAATTATCTTTTATTAACTGATTGAAATTGGGAATTCATATTCAGGAAGTATGGCATTTATAGATTGAATTAAATTTCGAATCCCTTTAATTATATATTTTTTAATTGAGTTTATATATATTACATCAAAGTTATCTTTGTTAATATTTTGGTGTTGTAAAATTAATTCTGAATCAATAAAAACCACAATCCCGTTTTTTAGAATCATTAAAATATCTTCAGGATTGATGCTGTAAAAGCTATCCCATTTATTTTTATATTTCTTTTTACATATGACAATATCAGCTGTATTATTTATTTCAATCTTACCCATTGATTTTAATTTCCAGACTTTTGATGCTGTTTCAGAAATACTTAAAAATAATTCATCTTCGTTCAGATAATTTAAGTCTCGAGCTAATCTTAAATGATTCCATAAATTCCAATCAGCGCTTAATGTTGAATCTGTTCCGAATAGAATATTTGTATGTTTTTTGAGTAATGGAATATTTGCTGTTTTGTTATATAAAAAAAAATTTGAATCCGGGCACCAAATTATAGCTTTGAATTTTTTGCTTTGCTCCTCGTTCATAGCAATAGCATGAATCCCAATCAAATTCCTATCAAAAATATTCCACTTTATTAATTCATCTATTTCATTTATAGATTCTTTATTTATTCCTTCACCAATATGGATTAAAACAGGAAGTCTATTTACCTTAAATAAAAATTTAATTTTCCATTTTTTTTCTATGCTTAGAGAATGTAAATAATTATAATTAGAAAAAACATTAGGTAAATTATTATGTTGTGTATTTAAAATTTTACCATGGTTAATTATAGTAGTAACACCACAAATTAGATTTTTATAAAGCCCCCATTTGTAGTGGAGGTCTTTTGGTACTTTTTTAATAATTTCAATTTGTTTTTTATTTTGTATATTTATATCATTTCCCCAGTCTAAATAATCGTTATAAATTCTATTGCCTAATTTTGGAAATAAATTAAACTCTAAATGATCGTGTGAATTTATGAGTCCGGGGAAAGCAATTGCATTTGAAAAATTAAAGAATAATTCTTTGTAGTTATAATCTTTACGAAAGTTAAATGAATTAACTTCCATAATTTTAGAACCTTTAATTCTTATCTGTGATGAATTTTGCTCATTATTTATTATTTGAATATTGTTAATAAACATATTATCTACTTAAATGTATCCCATAAATAAAAGGAGTATTATAAAATTTCTCATAAAGATTTAAAGCTTTATGTTTTGCGTAAAAATGTTTAACACTTTCATCTATTTTAAATTCTATTAAATTATTGACTTTAAAACCAAAACGAAATAATATTTCTTCTATAGTTTTTAAACTGTGATAATAATTCTCAATTGTAATTATCTCTGTACCATTTTTGAATGTTCTTACGCCACCTTTTGCAAGTAATTCCGGGTGAAAATCAGTAATTATTATATCACTTTTATTTTTTATAATTCTTTCCCATTCAGAAAACATTTTTTCAATATCAATAATATGGGCAATAACGAGTGTAGAAATAATAATATCACATGTATTATTTAGCAAGAAAGGTAACATTAAATCTTTTGATTGATATACATCGGCATTTGGATATTTCTTATTTAATTTATGAAGCATTTTTTTGGATATATCACAGCCGATAACTTTTGCAGGATTTTTATTTAAGATCAAAGACCAATTTCTACCTGTACCACAACCGTAATCAAATATAATTTTATCTTTTAATTGAATCTTTGAGATCAATTCTTTCAATATAATATTATCATAATATAATATTAGATTATCTTTCTCATCATCATAATTATCAGCCCAAATATTATAGGCATGCTCAGGTGATTTTATAATATTATTTTTAGTATTATAAAAATGATTAATCGATTTTTTAATTTTTTCTAATATATTCATAATTAGATATAATCTTAATATTTTGTTATGTATATAACAAATTAAAATAAAAAAACCTCAACTTATATTTGTATGAATAATATAATATTCTTTAATCCAAGAAGCGGTAAGTATAATCATACTCTCCCATTATCTATTCTTCAAATAGCAGCTTCTATTCAGGATAGATATAATTATGTTATTGTTGATGGAAATTTAGAAATAGACCCTTGGAAAAAGATTAAGGAATATATCCTGTCAGGCGAATATAAATATTTTGCTTGTACAGTTATGCCTGGGCCACAGCTTAAACAAGCTATTCCTATTACTAAAAAGATAAAATTAGAATTCCCGGAAATCATTAATATTTGGGGAGGATATTTTGCTTCTAACCAATACAAGCCTGTTATAAATTCAGGGTATATAGATTACATAATTTATGGACCCGGTGATTATACATTTCCACATCTTATAAATGCTTTGGAAAATAAATTAAAGTTAGATGAAATTGAAAATCTTATTTATAAAAACGAAGATGAAATAATAAAAAATAAAAAAGGGGAAATCCCAGACCAGGATTTACTTCCTCCGCTTCCTTTAGAGCAGCTAAATAAATTTTATCCAGTTGAAGAATATATTGGTAAAACATATTTAGGTAAAAAGACAATTGCTTATCATTCTAGTATGGGATGCCCGTTTACCTGTTCATTTTGTGGTATTGTTCCAATCTTTAATGCCCGTTGGAAATCTAAATCTGCTGAGAATATTTATAAAGATATTCTTTATCTAAAAGAAAAATATGAGATAGATGCTATACTTTTTTTTGATAATAATTTTTTTGTTTCTGAAAAAAGAGCTTCTGAATTTTCAGAATTAATGTTAAATGAAGGAATAAATTGGTGGGCGGAGAGTAGGATTGACACAATGGATAAATACTCTGATAACACTTTGAATTTAATGCAAAAAGCGGGATGTAAAATGATTTTCTTTGGTGCAGAAAGCGGGAATGATGAACTTTTAGAAAATATGGATAAGGGCGGCACTCAAACGGGTGAACAGATAAAAGACTTTGCCAAGAGAATAAAAGATTTTAATATAATTCCGGAATATTCATTTATTCTTGGTTTTCCTGCTGAATCGCCTGAAAAAGTAGAACAGCAAATAAATTATGATATTAATTTTATAAAAGAAATAAAAGAAATTAATCCTGACACAGAGATAATTATATATGTATTTAGTCCAGTTCCAACTGAAGACTCAAATTTATTAAATCAATCGAGAGAACTTGGTTTTAATTATCCACAAACACTTGAAGAATGGCTGAACCCATCTTGGGAAAATTTTGATACCCATAGAAACCCATTAACACCTTGGTTAACAAAAGAGATGATTACAAAAATTCATAACT
>JADFGB010000284.1 GCA_022567875.1 Bacteroidota bacterium
TTAAAACGATTGTTTCTCATAACATTACATTTGACTATTTCGCAGAAGCATTAAATCTTTATACCACATCGATATACCCATCTAAATTTGAGGACATTAATTTTAAAATGTTCAAAGGAAGTTTAAGATTTTTAGAATTTAATGGATGTATAATTATCCCAAGACTGTTTGCCTCCGTATGTATTCTGGATTCCGAGGAACAAAGTAAAGTTACTTCAATATTCCTTTTACGCAGTTGTTTTATTGAGGTAATAGTAAGCATTTCCATACCACCCCAACTCTTCGATAAACATGAATAGAGAATTTTCATAAATGAAGCTTTAATAAATTTTCTTAAATGTTGTTCTGCTAAAATAATGTGATAAAATTTCATCAAACTTGTAACCTTCGGCTGACATTACTGCTGCGCCGATTTGACAGAGACCAACACCATGCCCCCAACCGGCACCTTTAATAATAAACTTTTGTGGAATGCCGTCTTTTATTTTTTGCTTTTCTATGACTATTGCGGAGCTGTATAAATGAGTTGATGATAAAATTCTTCTTATTTCAAGTTCTTTGCCTATAATTAATGTCTTTTTGGAACCGATAATTTTCAAAGTTATTAGCCTGCTTGATGCACCTCTTTCTACTGGAATTAAATCGATAATATCTCCGAAGTCAATGGTTGTTTTTTCCTTTATAATTTTTGCCAGTGTTTTTTGACTGTATTTAACTTCCCATCTATAACAGTCTTGTGTCTTTTGGTCATAATCTATAAGAATATTTGAAAGAATATTTTTATCCATTGTGTTACAAAAAGCTGGGGGGGTATTTATTATCCATTTTTTTGAACTTTCTTCATTAGAAAAATCCAGGCTGTAATTTTCCGGTTCAAATTTATAATCATTCATAGAGGTTAAATAATCTATCTTTTCCGGTTCCCAAACATTTTCAAATGATTCTGTAATTCCACCACAGCATTTTGAGTAACGGGTATCACAAATTTCATTTTGATAAGTAAGCACTATGCCTTCTGTTTCATTTACTGCGCGTAGTGCCATTCCAGTAGAAAGCCTTGTAATTCCGTGATACCTTTGACAATGATCTGAAGCGCATACATCATAAAGTTGATGTTCCTGCCGTTTTGTCCACGTTATATGTTCTGTAGCATTTTCATTTTCAACAACGTGTTCGTTTTTATTTTCTTTTTGATTTTTTGAATACATTTGAGAAAGCAGCCAGCTTCTAGAAATAACAGAATGTGCTTTTAATGCCTGAAGAGTAGATTTATCACTCATTTCAGAAGAAATAACACCGCGTAAATAGTCTTCAATATTTACAAGATTTATAACAATTATTTTTCCTTCGTGTTTTTTTAAATATAACGAACCTCTGAATCTTTCTTTTTCTTTATTTTCCCAATGATATTTCTCTCCTACCTTTATATCATTAAAAAGGAAGTAATCAACTTTTTGGTTGGAGGGATCAAACTGTATTTCATCTGAAATTTCAATTGTTTTTTTTCCAATACTACAAATGATTATATTATCTTTCAACTCAGCATAAATTACACCGTTAAAAGTCTCATTAAATCCATCAACTTTATAATCACCGTAAAGTCCAAATTCTATACATTCATCCGATAAGATGCCAACTTTTACAACCGGTGGTACATTTAGTTTTTGCATTTAATGATAATTTTTGAAATAATTATTGCTTATTGTAAATATAAAGAATAAGAAAACTAGATTTAATATGGTTATAATTTAGTTAGTTGGAAAGTTAAAAGGATTCCATTAAATTAGTGTGATTTAATAATCATTTATTATCAATAAAATAATTTTGCTTGGAACAGTTTAAAGATAAAATTATAGATTTCATCGGATATCCGATGAATTTAGGGGCAGACAAATATGGTGCAGAATTAGGCCCTGCAGCTTTACGAAATGCAGGTATAAAAAGAAACTTAAAACAATGTGGTTATAATATTGTTGATAACGGCGATATAACAGTTCACGGAAAAATAGAAGATGAAAACACTAATCCGAAAATGAAGCACTACGAAAATATTGTTTTCTCCTCCACCAAGTTAGCCAAAAGTGTTGAAGATTCACTTTTAAAAAAACACTTCCCCTTAGTACTTGGCGGAGATCATTCAATGGCATTAGGAACAATAGCCGGAGTTTCTTCTTTCTGCAAAAATAATGGAAAGCATTTGGGTGTTATATGGATTGACGCACATGCTGATATGAATACTGATGAAACCACACTTTCAGGTAATATTCATGGTATGCCTCTTGCAGCATCTCTTGGTTTCGGTAATAATATTCTAACAGGTATTTATGGATTTTCAAATAAAATTAAATCCGAAAATTGCAGCTTAATAGGGATAAGGGATGTTGATGATGGTGAACAAGCATTAATTAACAAAATAAATTTCCCCACATATACAATGGAACAAGTAAAAAGAGAAGGCATTACAGAAATAACAAAAAAAATGCTAAACCAACTTACTGAGAATGTAGATTTTCTTCACGTTTCTTTTGACATTGACAGTATTGATCCAAAATTAGCACCCGGTGTAGGCACAACCGTTCCCAATGGTTTTGACGAAGAAGAAATAAATACATTGATGATAATGATTGCTGAAACAGGATTAGTAAAATCTTTAGAAATTACAGAAGTAAATCCTATTTTAGACATTAAAAATATTAGCTCTGAGTTTGCTGTAAAAGCTTCTACTTTTTTAATGAGATAATAAATTGAGCATCTTAAATAAAATTATAATATATCTCATTGCCTTTTTTGTTTTCATTTTGTTGTTATGGTTTGTCGGTATTGTTAATACCAGCCCACTAGAATTATTTAGTTATTTTTGCCTT
>JADFGB010000022.1 GCA_022567875.1 Bacteroidota bacterium
TATTCTTGGTAAGTATACACAAAATTATTAGTTGAACTTAATAATAATTGTGATTGTTTATCAGCCAAAACTTTATAAAGAATAGAATAAAATGTTATTGTTATTGCTGAGATAACAACAAAAACAGTAATAAAATTTATAAGCAATATTCGTGTTTTTATTTTCACGTTTATTCTTCCTGCAAAACTCTTCTTATTGTAATCAACAGTTCATCAAAATCATACGGTTTAGATATAAAATCGTTAGCTCCCATTTTAGTGGAGTCAATCGCACTTTTCACATCGGCATAAGCAGTTAAGACTATAACCTTAGACTTTATATTTTTTTCCTGCAAGTCTTTAAGTACACCAAAGCCGTCTTTGTTTGGCATTTTTAAATCAAGCAAAATAAGATCTACTTGCTTTTGTAAAAGAAATTCTATTGCTTTATTGCCGTCAGATACAAATTCTGCGTTATACCCCACAGCGCTTAATTCTTCCTGAAGAACAGTGCAAAGATTTATGTCATCGTCAACTATTAAAATTGATTCCATTAGCCTACCTAATTTTTGTCTGGGTTTAAATTTTTAAATTGATAATATTTTATACTCTCCCTGTTTTTCTTAATTTCATTTTCTATCAGTGAACCTTTCTTCTTTCTAAGTGCTACTCTCTCTTTTAGTGTGGGTACAAGTGCCGCCTTTATTAAAATTACAAGTTCCTTTTTTAAAATTGTTATTTTATCACTACCGAAAATATATCTAAGTCCAAAAAACCACCAAGGTAAATCTTTCAAAATCGGTACTCCCGATCTTTCTTGTGTTTCCTGGTTTATAAACAACCCCCCAATAATGGTTTCTTCACCATCAAGCAATGTAACCTGTGTAGTTGCCAAGGTTTTTTTAATTTCAGAAGTTAATTCACTTATAGAAAAAGAACTTCTTTCAACTTTTAAATCCAAAAGAATATAATCTAGATTTTCTTCTTTATATATATATGGAGTTACTTCTATTATGGTTCCTGTAGGAAAAAACTTTGTTACAACATTGCCGGAAAAATCTTTTGTCTGAACAGAAAAATCTGAACCAACCTGAATTTTTCCTTTTACCCTGTCTCTAACTGTTATATTTGGTCTTGAAATAATCTCACCAACATTTTCACTTTCTAAGAATCTAAAAACAGAAGTAGCTTCACCAAAAAAGCCTCCAATATCAAATGATGATTTTGTGTTTATTTGATATTTTATGTTTTGACTAGTTGCATTAGTGACCTGTGTTAAATCCTGACCAAAATTGCCGCCAATTTCAAGCCCATTCTTTGACAATAAAAACTTCCAATCAAGTCCCATCTCTTTAGATTTATTAACATCTGATTCATAGAATACCACCGAAATAGTTACCTCTCTCGAATTTATTGAAGCATATGTTTTGGGGTCTAGTTTAACTTCATTTTGTTTCTTTATTATTATCATATCGTCTTTTTTCTCATATATCAATCCTGCATATTTAACAATTATATCAAGAGCTTTGATGTAGTACATATTTGTAATTTCAACACCTATCGGGTTTGAGTTGTCGGTTGTTAAAAAAATTTTAATGCCAGCCGATTTTTCACTTACCTTGCTTAATAAATCGATTGCTTGGGAAAACGGCAGGGTTGCAGATAAAGTAATTACTTCATCTTGACTATAATTTCTACCGAGCATTTTTTCTAAATAATGTTGTGCAGATAAAAATGGTATAAACACAGTTAAGAATAAAACTATTATGGTTATTTTTTTCATAATTAAAACTCGTTTATTTTATTGTCTTCTTCAGTTTCTCTTTTTCTAAGGACAGGCTTATATTTTCAATTATGCCGCCCTTGTTAATTATAAAGTTAACTTTATTATTGTCATAGTCAATCTTTGTTAAATACCCCAAATAAACCTGCTCGCCTTCCCATAATAAAAATGTTGTTCCGTTTGAAGCAGATAAAAAAGCACCTTCAGGAATTATTGCCAATAATTTTGCTCCTTGAACATCTAACAAACCTTCATTATTGGGTGGTATTTCATTTCTAATTAATGGATAAAATATATCATATTGTGGTCTTGAGGTTAAATCATTTTCAAGCATTTTTTTTGTTGAAAATCTATCATTGTCTGAAAAATAGACATCCGCAATTATAGTGCTTCTTACTAAAAATTGGGGCATCTTGTTTTCGTCAGAAGAAACAATATTATTAATTGATACACTTTTAATTTTTTTCAATTCCTTGCTGTGTTCAATAGAATATATTATTTTGAAAATATCGTTGTATTCCCCGTTGCCTGTAATTTTATATTCATAATATGTAAACTCTTTTTCATCAATTTTATCCACATATTCTATATTTAATTTTGTAACAGGGGAAAATGTTGAACTTATAGAATTCATGAATTTAAAAAACTTTATAGATGACAAGTTGTAGGGTATGTTAAATCTTCGTGAAGCAAGTAAAGAATCCAATACATCTGCTCTTTTAGATAAATCCCTTAACTGTTGATTAAGCTCACTGGTTTTATATTTAAAAGATTGCAGTTTTTTAAGTTTATCTTGTTTCTCCTTTATATCACTTTCTTGAAGAACATAATTATAAATAATACCGGCAGCAATCACAATAATAAGTAATCCAACTAAGCCTAAAGTGTTTTTTAGTTTTCTATTCATTCCACTGCCTTATTGTAGTTGGCGATATCAAATGATAAAGTAAACTTGTAAGAATTTTTTTCTCTTAAAGTTTCAAAGAAAATACCTTTTAATTCCGCCGAACGTAAACTATATGCAAAATCTGTAACTACATATTTATTTAAAGAATATCCTTCTAATTTTACACTATTATTCGAACCCAAAGACACATTAGTCAACCATAAGTTTTTCTTTTTCTTTATAAAAGATGAAATGTTATTTGCTACTCTCGTCCAAATCAGTGTACCTGTTGAAACCGAATCTAAAATAGCCTGCGTGCGACCAAAATTATTTATTTTTCCTTCTAGTGATGAAATCTGATTCATTATTGATTGATTTTTATCATAAAGCTTTTGATACTTAATAATGTCAGAATCTAAATTCTTCATCATTAAATTATTTTCAAGTGTTTTCTGTGTGAAGAAAAAAGCAGCTACAAAAAGCAGTGGCAGCATTGCAAAACCATGCCATCCAAAATGTAGAAATTTTTGCTGCTCAATAACATATTTCGGTAATAGATTTATTCCTTTGTGTTCGCCGGCTAAATCTGCAAAGTAGTCTTGAGCTGCTGCAATAGGCACACAAAAAGACGATAGCATATTTTTTGTGTCTTTAGATAATTCCGTTAAGTTTAAATCTTTAAAATCAACCCTGGTTACATTTGCTTCCGGGAAAGTTCCGTAAAAAGAAAGAAGGAGATTTTCGGAATCATCTTCACCGCAAACAATAATATTATCCAATGAAGTAATACCGCCGTTTTCCATTTCCAAAAGAATTTTAGAAAAATATACATCATAGGTATGGAGGTTGGCTTTTCCTATATCTAAAGTTGAGCCAATATGTTTGAGTTTTCTTCCTTTAAGAAAAATCAATTTACTGTAGTCTTTTCCTATGTAAACAATTAATGAAGAATCATCCGGGAAAAATTTTTCTTTTTTTGTAATATAATAAGCTAAGGAGAGTTCTGCGCTTTTAACTGCAGGAATTTTATAAAATTTTCTTCCGTTATAATTAGCCAATGAATTTATAAGTTTTACACATTCAATTTCACCGCTTACAAACACAGATAAGTATGATTTATCAGCCAAGGGAACATATCCTATATTCTCTTTATCAACTTCAATATTTCTTTGTCTTTGTAATTCATCTGCAATTTGCATTGTTACTTTAGATGAAGTTGTCCTTGGGGTGCCTTCTACTTCGTGATAATATAATGAAGGTTCGGTTATAACTGAAATAAACCGACTTCTATTTAATTTTAAACCGTCTAATGCTGCATTCAAAAAAGTTAAACTGCTATATGATGGTTCTTTGTTTGTATTATTTTCTGAAGTATTTAAACCAACTAAAGATAAATCATCATCACCTTCTATTTTCAACCCCTTTATTCCTTGGTCAATATCTGCAGATGGTTGTACTATTTCTAAAGAAGCAGCTTTTAAGATCTTTAATTTATCTTTAGTTTTTTCAACAGCTATAACTTTTGCATCAGTGCCTTCGCAGTATATAAAAATATATGGTTTCATAAGTTAAGCCAGTATTTGCTGCATACGTTTTTTATGATTAGCATAAGCCATTGCGTTATCTAAAGAAATTGTTTTATTTAAATATAATCGTTTTAGATCCTGTTCCATTGTAATCATACCGCTTGATGCGCTTTGATTTATCATCATATATATTTCGCTTGTGTTGTTGTTTTTTATTGCAGCCTTTACATTTGAATTTACAACTAAAACTTCTTTAGCCAAAACTAATTTACCATCAATTGAAGGTACAAGCTTTTGAGATACAACCAAGACTAAAACATCTGCTAATCTATTTCTTACTCTTTCCTGTTCATTAGGATGAACCTCGGCAACAATTCTATCAATTGATTCTACCGCTGATGAAGTGTGTAAAGTAGAAAAAACTTTATGTCCCGTATCGGTTACTTCCAAAGCTGCCATAATTGTCTCAGGGTCCCTCATCTCACCTATAACAATTATATCCGGGTCTTGACGCATTGATTCAATAACACCATCCTTAAAAGATAAGACATCTCTCCCTACTTCTCTATGTCTTATTATTGCCGTATTAGATATATGAACATATTCTATAGGCGAAGCTATAATAATAATATGTACAGGAAAATTATTATTATGATAGTCAATAATAGAATCTAAAGTTGTAGATTTACCGGAACCTGTTATACCTGTTATTAAAGTCAAACCAAATTTTTGGTGTTTATGATTCATTACTTTAAAAGCATCTGGATGAAAACAGAATGATTCAATAGGGCGTGTAACAGTATTTATTGCCCTTATATTCATTGCTAATGTATCAATATCATAATATGTACAGGCTCGAAATCGTACTTCTCTTTTTTTCCTTTCATAATAGAGGGAATAACTGAAATCCAAGTTTTTATTATCTACCAAATTTTTTAATTGATCATTATTTAATAAATTACATATTAATATTGTTGCTTCATCACTTGTAAGCTGAGGAAATTCCTTAACTCTTTCCTTTTGTCCGAATACACGCAGCCAAATATGATTATCTGTTCCGAAACCCCCAATTTCAATGTCAGATGCTTCCCTTTCTATCATGCTTATAAGAAGTTTATTTAAAACATTCCTAATTTCAATTCTGTATTTAGAGTTTACTTTCTCTATGTTATTAACAATTTGAGTTGTTCTATCGGCTCTATTAATAACTTCAGGAAGCTGTGATAGTATGGATTCTAAAATTATTTTTAAGTTTGTATATGGCAACTTGAAATTTACTTTTTATGAATAATAAAGTTTAATTTTTCTTTAACTGATAAATAATTATCCCCAAATTAAGAACTTAACTTTCGTGTCAATCTATTGTTGTTGCTGAAATTACTTCTTCCAATGATGTTAAACCTAATTTAACTTTTTCCAAACCGGATTCTCTCAAATTAAACGAACCATCCTTCTTTGATTGTGTTCTTACTTTTTCTTCATCTACTTCAATACCTGACCTTACAATAATTTCTCTTATTTCTTTTGTAAAATAAAGGGCTTCGTGTATAGCTATTCTGCCTTTGTACCCTGTTTTGTTGCATTTTTCGCATCCTACCGTTTTATAAATATCAAGATTTCTCCATTCGGCAATATTTAACCCGGCTGATTTCATAGCTTCTTCATCAAAGTTTGATACTTTCTTTTTACAGTCATTGCACAGTTTTCTAACAAGTCTTTGGGCAACAATAACATTTATAGCATAAGCTATCAGGAAAGGTTCAATACCCATTTTATATAATCTTGCAACTGCACTTGGTGCATCGTTTGTGTGCAACGTAGAAAATGTTAGGTGACCGGTGTTTGCAAGCTTAATTGCAATCTCTGCAGTCTTTTTATCTCTCATCTCACCGACAAGTACGATGTCAGGATCGTGTCTTAATATAGATCTGGTAGCTTGGTCAAAATCCATTTTATAACCGATCTTTAATTGGCGGGCACCTTCAATAACATATTCAACAGGATCTTCAACAGTTAAAACATTAACTGCAGGTGTAATAACCTGGTATATTGCAGCAACAAGGGTTGTGCTTTTACCGCTTCCGGTCGGTCCTGTTAATATTACCATCCCTTGAGGTTTATTTATAGCTTTTATAAACGCTTGTTTGGCATAACCTTCTAAGCCTAATTTGCCTAAATCTCTTATTACTTTTCTGTCGTCAAGTATTCTTATTACAACACTTTCAAATTTATTCTGAAGCTCGGTACCAACCATAGGTAGAACCGAAACTCTAAAACGAATTATAACATTATCAATTTTGCGCTGAATAAAACCGTCCTGCGCCATTTCCCTTTCGAACCTGTCCAATCCTTTTCCTCGGTCTTTTACTACCGCAATAACAGCTTCGGGTAATGTTTTTTCCTGAACATGCCACAATTGTAAATTACCGTCAATTCTAAATAGAATGTTTGTCTTCTTGCCGGATTGAGGAACAAAATGAATATCACTTGCGCCAATGCGTACACCTTCTAATAAAGCACCTTCTACCAAATTTATAAGGGCACTTTTATTAATTTCTGCTTCAAGTTCAGCTTCGTTAAGAGCATCTTCTTCTCCTTCTGCAACATTTATATCGGGTTCGTTTTCTTCTATTGCCTGAAGATATATATTTTCGGGTGGTAGAACTACGTTAATTAGTTTTTCAAAATCACGTTTCTTAATAAACATAACTTCATATTTTTTTGCATTCAACCCGAAAGCTATTTTAGGTATTGCTCTATCAGTTGGGTCTATTGTGGCTATAAGTAATTTATCTCGAACTTTTTCATCGAACATAAAAGGGATAACCTTATGTTTCAACATAAGATCTTTAACATGTTCACCCGCAGCTTTTATTTTATCTCTTATAAATTCTATTTTGTTTTGAGAAAGTTGGTCAACCTGAATATTCAGCTCTCTGAATGCATACAGTATTGCAACCTCTCTGAAAATAGCATCATTATCAAAGTTAAAATCTTCAACCAATATTTGAGCAAGATTCCTTTTTATTTTTGATTTGTCATTTGCTTTTGCATCAAGAGCTTTTTCTAAAATTGCTGCATCGATTATACCTTTCTTAAAAAGAAGGTAACCGATTTTATCTGTCATTTCTATATTTGTATCAATCATGTAATTGTTCTCTCAATTGAATGTGCATTATACGATGTTGTTGAACTCGGACTTATTGTTGCTGTTTCGGCAGAGACCAACGTCAAAGCTATCATTACCACCATAATAATCATTGCAATAAAAACCTGTATAAGTTCTATCAAGTTTTTCAGTCTATAAACGGTTTCTGTTTCATAATAATTAGCTAATTGAAGGGAAGTGTTCTTAATTGTCCCGGTTTCTTCACCAGAATGAAATCTTGATAAAGCTGTTTCCGTAAAAACGCCGCTTGCTTTCAATGCTTCGGTCAATCCAACACCTTTTTTTATCATTAAAGGAATTGCAACATTTTTTATTTGTGCTTCAAAGTACAGATTACCTGTTGCTTCAGCTGCAATTTTTATCGGTTCAATACTTTCTGCAGAGCCACTATATAATGTATAAAAAACTCTGCTATATATCTCTATCAATGTTTTATGAATTAAATTACCAATATAAGGAACTTTTAAGATAAATTTATCATACATAAATTTACCTTTTTTAGTTTTTAAAAAACGCCACAAAATAATAAGAGGTATAATAATAAGAGCTGCAACAAGTGTTGTATTGTCGGATAAGAAATCACTTATCATTAGAGTAAAGGCTGTCATAGGTGGTAACGGAATACCAAACCTTACAAATAGTCTTGCCGTTTCAGGGAAAATATATACTATATAAAAAATAACCGTTAAAAAAAGAATAAACATTGTTATCGCCGGTGTAATAAGAGCACTTCTTAAACTTTTTTTAAACTCAAGTTGGCGCTCAATAAATTTAGCCGTTGCTTTATATATTTCAGTCATATTACCGCTTTTAGAGGCAAGCCCTAACATATAAGCAGTAAACTTACCAAAAACATGCTGATATTTCATAAATGTTTCCTGGCTATCGGCGCCGCGTTTTATTTCGTTATTTATTTCCTTTAGGGTTTCTCTTAGGGTTTTATTCTGCATATCACCCATTAACAAAGTTAGTATTTCACTATACGGAAGTTTTTGTTCCAAAAGTTCTGCGCTAATTTTTACAAAGGAAACAATTTCTGAAGGCGGCGGATTAAAACTAAAATCAAAAAGTTTTTTGTTTACGGAAAGAACCTTAAAACCGAGTTTTGTTAAAGCGTTTTTTACTTCAATTTTTGAAAATGCTTTTTGATCACCCTTTATGGGTTTGTCATCAGCTTTTTGAATTTTATAAAGATATGTAGATTTCTTCTCAATCTTTTTTATTTTAAGATTATTTCTTTCGGCTAAAGCATATATCTTTTTTTTACCTTCTCTAAAACTAATGGCTGTAAATGTTCCATTTAAAGATCGTCCGTCCTTATTTTCTGCAGAAAATTTTAATTCAACCATATTACATCCTTAAAATAAAAATAGGCTGATAAAATATAATAATTTTATCAGCCTAATAAAAAAAAAACTTAAATAAAGTTAATTATTTTTTACCGAACTAAATTTTCTACCCCCAAAGACTGTTCCAGAAAGCTCTTCTCTTCTCTTTCTCTGCACTCTGCTTCATATTCATCATCTTGGGCGTATAATACCTCTAACTCATCTAGGGCTGTTTCTGCTAGTCTGTTGAACTCGTTTATAGTGATTAAGCCTTCTTTGAGATGTTGACGGAGAATACTTGGTACATTTTCATTGTTTAAATAATTCATATATTTATGTTAGTTATTTAAAATATATATCGCAAACACTTTCTTTTATTTCTGTTATTACTTTACCATTCTTGATAATTTCAAACCACCCAATACTAGCCATTTCTCCGCTTTTCATTATCTTATCTATCTTATCACAACCACTACTATTATAATCACCACCTACTATGTAGAAACCTCTCTCACTATCACTAACCGTATTTGGAAAACTTATTGTTACTATTTTTTTTCTTTTTCTCCCATCATATTTTTATATATTTATTGTTTTGTTTACAACCTTTAAGCGGTTTAAAAGGGGATAGCCATGGAGGAACCCATATAGAATAAATTCTATTACTATCCCCTATAAACCTAAAAGCTCTAGCCAACGATGAGGTTTGCTAGAGCTGTTTGCAAAATAATAACCTCATCGTTAAATACAGTATAGCAAATTATTTACTCAATGTCAAGCCCCTTTATAATAATATCTCTTGCCTTAATCTCTGGCGAGATATTTCGCAATATTCCTCTGATATTTCTATTCCTATAAAGTTTCTTTTAAGGTGTTTCGCTGCTACTGCGGTTGTACCAGAGCCAATACAAGTATCTAAAACTAAATCATTTTTATTTGTGTATGTTTTTATTAAATATTCAAATAATTTTACTGGTTTTTGAGTTGGGTGTAAACCAATTTCATTACTTATTTTAATTATTGATTTAGGATATTTAATTGATGATGTGTTAATTGTTATTTTTTTTGTATCTGCTCCTGTTTCATTTTTAATTTTTCTCATTGTTTCCGTAGAAGCGTGATTGGGATTACCTCTTTGCATTTGCGGATTAAAGATTGGATTATTTTTATAAAATATCCTAATTTCACATACTCTCTCCCAATCAAGGTTTGAGTTGGCATTATTTTCTCCAGATTGATTTTTAAATCTCGCCTATCTGGTAAACTATCAAGGCATCGAC
>JADFGB010000285.1 GCA_022567875.1 Bacteroidota bacterium
TAAGATTGGAAATGGGATTTGGTCTTTATGGTACCGATATTGATAAAACAACAAATCCTTTAGAGGCAGGGTTGGGTTGGATTACAAAACTTAAAAAAAATAATTTTATAGCAAAAGAAATTTTACAAAAAGTAAAAGAAGTTGGACTTAAAAGGAAATTAGTTCCTTTAGAAACAGAAGAAAGAGCTTTTCCTCGTCACGGATATGATATTACTGCTGATGGAAGAAAAATAGGCAAAGTAACAAGCGGTACTGTAAGTCCTATTTTAGAAAAACCGATAGCCTTGGGTTATGTAGAAAAAGAATTTGCTTACGAAGGTTCAACAGTCAATTTTATGATTAGAGGGAAGGAAATACCGGCAAAAGTTGTAAAACTTCCGTTCTTAAAAAATAGATAATTTTGTTTTACTCTTTATTTATAATTGTTAATTTAATTAACCATATATGAATATTAACGTAATAATTTCTCCATGTGGAGTTGAAGAATTATATTTCACTAATAAATCTATAGTTGTAATAGATGTTTTAAGAGCATCTAATACAATTATTAATGCACTTCAGAATGGAGCAAAAGAAATAATCCCTGTTGCAGCAGTAGAATTTGCTGTAAAAATTTCTGGCGGAATGTTTGGCGGGCAATTTTTATTGTGCGGGGAACGAAACACAAAAAAAATTGATGGCTTTGCTTTGGGCAATTCTCCATTAGAATATGGCGATGAAGTAGTTGAAGGTAAAACAATTGTTCTTTATACAACAAACGGGACTCAGGCAATTACAAAAGCTAAATTTTCTGAATTTTTAACGGTCTGTTCTTTTGCTAATTTAAATGCTGTTGCTAAAGAATTAATTAAAAGGAAAAATGATTTTGAAATTTTATGTGCAGGTAGAAACAACACTTTATCTATAGAAGATCTAATTTGTGCCGGAAGTTTGATAGAGAAAATTTCTAAAACAAAAAATAAACTAAATCTTACTGATTCTGCTAAAATTAGTGTAGAATTAAATAAATCAATGGGTAAAAACATAAAAGAAATGATTGCTGAAACAAATCATGCAAAGTTATTAATTGAAAACGGCTTTGAAGATGATGTAACTTTTTGCAGCCAATTAAATTCTTCCGACATAGTTCCGATTTTTATAGATAACACTTTAAAATTACCTCAAGAAGATAATTAGAGCTGAAGATTAGAATTAACATTAGATTAGTTCATTATGCTTAAAACAAAGAAGAAAAAAAATTCATATCAAAAAAGAATAATTGCGGAAAAGAATCCAATATTAACGACAAACCAAAAGAAGAATATATTTGGAATACTCTTTATTCTAATCTCTCTACTTGTATTTTTAAGCATCATTTCTTATTCAAAATTAGACAGAGCTAATTTAAGTTATCAATTTTCAGATATTCTAAAAATATTATCTTCCAACTCAGAGGTTGCATATAAATTAGACAGTACAAGAAATCTACTTGGTGTTTTAGGTGCTTATATTTCTGATTTTTTTCTAAACTCAACCCTCGGTGTTTTTTCAACCATTTTTCCTATTATGTTTTTTATTTTTGGCATCTCTCTATTTAAAAAAAATGAAAACAAAAACATCTTTCATACATTTAATTTTCTTATTCTTTTTGCACTTATTGCTTCTTCAATTTTTGGTGTGTTAAGAATGCACTACTCATTATTAGTTGGGACAAGTGAGTTATCAGGAGCAATAGGAGATTATGCAGGTATCGTTTTAAGCCGTTTGTTAGGAGGTGTCGGCAGTTTGTTGTTTTTATCTGCGTCCTTGCTGATTCTAATTCTAGTTAATTTTGATATAAATATTAAAAAAATATTTTCTGTATTGAAAAGAAAAAGCAAACCTGTACCGATAGAAGAAGAATCAATTCGGGATATATCTATAGACCAAAAAACAGAAGTTAATTTAGAAAAAATAAAAAAACTCGGTAAGGAAAAACCTGCAAAGAATAAATTATTTGGTTGGAAAAAGGAAAAAACAAATGAAACCAAAATTAGAATAATACGAAAAGATGACGAGTTAAAACATGCAATAAAAAACGAAATTTTGAAAGATAGCAGTAAAAAAACAGATCTTCAAAAGACTAAAGAATTACCCACTCCAATCAGCTTTGAAGAAAAAGAAAGACAAGCAGAACTTCCCAATCCTTGGGAAGAGAAGATAAATTATAAACCTTTACCTTTGGATATTCTTAACCCTATACCACCGGAAAACATAACTGTTTCCGAAAAGGAATTAACTCGCAATGCAGAACTTTTAAAGGAAAAGCTGAGACTATTTGATATTGAAATAGAGGATATTTCTGTTACCCCTGGACCAGTTGTAACTTTATTTGAAATTGTGCCCGCACCTGGAGTTAAGATAAGCAGAATTGTGGGGTTAGAACACGACATAGCACTGGCACTTGCTGCGAGAGGAATAAGAATTATTGCACCCATTCCCGGAAAGAGTGCTATCGGGGTAGAGATACCAAATGCAGTAGCTTCTTTAGTTAATGCGAGATCTGTTATGGGTAAAATTTATGAATCAAAAGCAGAGCTTCCTATTGCAATGGGCAAGATGATAAACGGTGATGTATTTATAACCGATCTAACAAAAATGCCTCATATTCTTATTGCAGGCTCTACCGGTTCCGGAAAGAGTGTGGGAATAAATATGATAATTGCCAGCCTTCTCTTTTCAAAGCTTCCGTCAGAAGTAAAGCTTATAATGATTGATCCGAAGAAAATAGAGCTTTCTTTTTATAACAAACTTAGAAAACATTATTTGGCAGTTTCACCCGATCTTGACGAAGAAATAATTACCAATCCGCAAAATGCAGTTCTTATGTTAAAATCTG
>JADFGB010000286.1 GCA_022567875.1 Bacteroidota bacterium
CATTCACCGCGGACAATGAATTCGCCACCGCCAGGCCTAAATCATTGTGGCAATGTACTGAAATTACAGCTTTATCAATATTGGGAACTTTATTTTTAACAGCTTCAATTATTGGTGCTATTTTCATGAAATTTGGTCGCGTACCTGCAACAATAGTTATGTTCATGAGTTTTGGTTTAATAACGATGAAAACTGTTTCAATTTACCACTTTTTGATCGTTGTAATTGGTTACGTCTTTCAAATTGAATGTCAAGCCCTTTTTCGAGATAGTTCTCCATTTCGGTTGTAATCGTTTTTATTTTGTCTTCTGATTTAACAGAAACGAGTTCTCTTTCCTTGCCCAAGTTTTTTGCTTCAATTATATCTTTAAGAGTTTTTGTGCCGTTTGTTGATAATCTTTTATCCCTTAACCACTCATTGCTGTGAAATTTAGTCAAATATCTTTCACCTGTATCGCAGACTATAAAAACTATTACTGCATTTTCATCCAACTCAGCGGCTACTTGAAGCATGGCTGATACAATTGTTCCCGTACTCCCACCGCTGAATATCCCCTCTTCTATTGTCAATAAACGTGCATACTTAAATGAATCCTGATCGGTTATATTAATAATTTTATCAATATACTGAAAATGAACATTTGCCGGCAAACAATCCTGCCCTATACCTTCAACTAAATAAGGTTCGCCTTCAGTTAAATTGCCGGTCTCTTTATATTCTTTAAAAATTGAACCGAACGGATCCGCACCAATTATTTGAACATCAGGATTTTTTTCCTTTAAATATCTTCCGACTCCGCTTATAGTTCCTCCTGTTCCTATTCCTGATACAAAGTGAGTTATTTTTCCGTCGGTTTGTTTCCAAATTTCAGGTCCTGTTGTTTTATAATGTGCCTCAGGATTTGCAGGATTTCCATATTGATACAAATAAATTGAATTAGGGGTTTCCTTTTCTATTTTTCGTGCAACATTTATATAAAAATCTGGATGGTCGTGTTCCAATGCGTTTGATACAACAATTACATCTGTACCAAAAGCCTTCAAATAGTTTATTTTTTCTGCACTAACTTTGTCGGTAAGAACGCAAATTGATTTATAACCTTTAATAGCACAAACAAGTGCAAGTCCTATCCCAGTATTTCCGCTTGTTGCTTCTATAATTGTTCCGCCGGGTTTAATTTTTCCTTCTTTTTCTGCGGCTTCAAGCATAGAAACACCTATTCTGTCTTTAACGCTGCCACCCGGATTTAAAGATTCCATTTTGGCAAATATTTGTGGTTTTAATCCTTTATTAATTCTATTAATTTTTATAAGGGGTGTGTTGCCTATTGCTTCTAAAATATTGTTCTTAAAATCCATTCAAAAATTCCTGTTTTTTTTGATATTTCTTCCCGGTACTTAAATAATTATTTAAATAATTAACAATTATAAACAAATGAATTGAATGATTAAAGGTTCATTTTTGTATGTTATCAAATATTATTTAATTCTTAAAAGAAAATAAGTTTTATATTAAAAAATAAATGAAATTCTTTAACACACAATCTTAGAATCTTCAATGAAAAAAATATTATTCCTTGTATTTATTTCCTTATTTGGTATTGCTTGTGAGAATAAAACCGATAAAAAATTAACGATTCTAAAAATTATTATTTATCCTTTTAACTCAAGTATTAGAGCATTGGAAGTAGTAAATGATTCTACAGTTTGGTTTGCCGGGTCGGGAGGAATTTACGGATATACTGAAAACAATGGAGATACTTGGAATATTGACAGCATAAAAACCGGGAATATTGTTCCACATTTTCGTTCCATTGCAGTTACAAATAAAGCCGTATTCCTATTGAGTATTACCTCCCCCGCTTTGCTTTACAAATCTACTGATAAAGGAAAAAACTGGGAGATTGTATTTAGAGATAATGACTCAACTGCATTTTACGATGCAATGGCATTTTGGAACAACAAAGAAGGTATTGCTATGGGTGATCCAATTAACGATTGTTTATCTATTATTAAAACAAAGGATGGAGGAAAAACTTGGCAGAAAATTCCTTGCAGTAAACTCCCTAAAACATACAAAGGCGAAGCAGCATTTGCGGCTAGTAATTCAAATATAGCATTACACGGAAGTAACGTTTGGATTGTAACCGGAGGCAAAAAAGCAAGAGTATTCCATTCAGCAGATAAGGGAAATAATTGGAAAGTTTTTGACACACCTATTATTCAAGGCGAACAAATGACAGGTATTTATACTGTTGATTTTTATGATGACAAAACCGGAATAATATTCGGCGGTGACTGGAATAAGAAAGAACAGAATACAAAAAATAAAGCCGTTACAACTGACGGAGGAAAAACTTGGAAATTAATTGGGGGTAGTAAAAGTCCCGGTTACAGATCTTGTGTAAGATATATACCGGAAAGTGAAGGCAAACAAATAATTGCGGTTGGAACTCCCGGTATTTCACTTTCAAATGATGGCGGAAAAAATTGGAAGAATATTAGTGACGAAAGTTTTTACACAATTAGATTCGGCAGCTCATTTAAATCAGCTTGGCTTGCGGGTAATAAAAAAATCGGTAAAAACAAGCCTACAAAACCGGCCGCGATTAAAATTATAGTTCTAGATGTGTAAAATGAAGCCAAACCAGGTGGCATCATGTCTTTAGCTTTGTAATTTTTTATTATCCCCATATTATTTCAGGTATCACATATCACGTATCAGTTATTTAATACATGATTCATGATACGTGCTACGTGTTACGTGACCACATTGACCAACTTATTTTTTATATAAATAAACTTTTTTACTTTTTTACCTGATAAATGTTTTTTAACGTTCTCCAAATCATAA
>JADFGB010000287.1 GCA_022567875.1 Bacteroidota bacterium
CCCGTACAGCGAGGGGGACAATAATGCTGGGGATACTCGTGAGCGAAAGCATAACGAGGAGAATGTTACTCGCACTATTAAGCGAGGTTGGAGGTTAAAATGGCTGATGAGAAAAATGTTGAGGAGTTAAAAGTAGAGCAGGACGACCTTTTGAAAAAACTTGATGATTCGGGTTATGACTGGAACAAGCATCCGCATGTTTTAGGAATAATCAAGGATAATCAGAGCGAGAGAAAGAGCCGTCAGGACGCAGATTCCGAGATTGAAAGATTAAGGGGAGTGAACGTTACGCTTACAGAGGAATTGGCAGCGAAGCCGGAGCCGAAGAAGGACAATGAACTTGACGAGAACGCTTATTTGACGGTTGGGGAAGCAAAAAAAATGCTTACTCAAGCATCAGAAGAAAAGAAAAGTGAGGACACTAAAAAACAGCAAGCTGATTTACAAATCAAGTTTTCAAAGTCGGAAGCAAAGGCGAAGGTGGAATTTACAACAGAAAAAATGGGAGAGGGACTGGATTATTCTTCGGTTCTGAAAGGATATGGGAGAATGGTGCAGAAAAATCCGGCGTATCAGCAGGTAATGTTGTCGGCGGAAAATCCTTCAAAACAAGCGTATGAGATAGGTTTGCTTGACCCTGAAATTAAAGTTAGACCAATTGATGGACAGATTGACGACCTTATCGGTGAAATAAGAAACAGGGTTGAAAAAAAAGAAAGAACACTCGTTACTACTTTAACAAAAAAAATGGCGGAAGACCTTGCAGATTATTTTGATAAAATCGGGATATTGGTACGTTATATCCACAGCGATATTGATGCACTTGAAAGAGTTGAAATTTTAAGGGATTTACGTCTCGGCGAATTTGATGTTCTTGTCGGTGTGAACTTACTCAGAGAAGGATTGGATTTACCCGAAGTTTCTCTAGTTGCTATTATTGATGCGGACAAAGAAGGGTTTTTGAGAAGCGAACGTTCATTAATGCAGACAGCAGGAAGAACGGCAAGGAATGTAAATGGTATTGTAATTATGTACGCTGATAAGATTACTAACTCAATGAAAAAAACAATTGATGAGACAAACAGAAGAAGGAAACTACAGAAGAAATACAACAAAATAAATAACATCACCCCGGAGACAGTTTACAAAACTATGGAGGAAATACTTTCTTCCACTTCTCTTGCCGATATGAAAAAGAAAGAGAAAGTAGAGACATATTCTTTTTCAAAAGTTGCTGAACCGATTTTAAAATATATGGATAATGAACAAAAACAGGATTTGATAGATCAAATAACTATTCAAATGAAAGAAGCCGCAAAAGATTTTGAGTTTGAAAAAGCAGCAAATCTGCGGGATGAAATTGATAGACTTAAAAAAACTTTAAAGAAATAATTTTTATGTTAGACTAACCTGTTCTTCTGCATAATCATCCGGAGATTCGCAAACACGTACTTTTATTCCTTTAACATTTGAAGGAAGATCGGCTTTTTTAATTTCATCAATTAAGTATCTTGTAATATTTTCAACGGTTGAATCAAAATCGACAATTACTTTTTTTGAATTTAACTTTTCAAGAAATTCTAAAACAACACCGTCATTTTTGTTTACCATAAAAGAGTGGTCTAATTTTTCAACAATGGGTTTGATAATTTCTTTTAAAATATAATAGTCAATTATCATTCCGTTGCTGTCTATTTCACCCTCTAACTCAACCATCATTTTATAAGAATGACCGTGGATGTTTTTACATTGCCCAAAATGATCGGGCAATCTGTGACCCATTTCCCATCTGAATTCTTTTGCTATTTTCATCATACACCTTTTGTTTTGGGATCCCAAATATATTTGTGAGCCTGTAACTGAAACCTAACATTCAGCTTATCTTCTAAAATCCAAGAGACTAAAACTTGAGATTCAAGTTCTTCAAAAACTGTAGAAAAAAGTATCTCGAATTTTCCTGATAAACTATATTCTTCTATTATTTTTTTTGACCAATCATAGTCTTCTCTCGTTCCGATTACAAACTTCAGTTCATCTGTCTTTTTTAAGTATTTTAAATTATCATATAAATTTTTCTTTTGCATTCCGCTTGACGGACATTTTAAGTCCATTATTATTTTTACTTTTTTATCCACTTCTTTAATTTGTAGACTTCCGCCTGTCTCAAGCAAAACTTCAAAGTCTTCATCGCATAATTTTTCCAATAACAAATACGATTCTTCCTGCATCAACGGTTCTCCGCCTGTAACTTCTACAAGATTACAGTTGTAGTTTTTAACTTTTTCAATTATTTGATTTATTGAAAAATCTTCTCCGTCATAAAAAGCATATTCCGTATCGCAATATGTACAGCGTAAATTGCAGTAGGTAAGCCGCACAAAAACACAGGGCAGTCCTGTGTGGGTGCTTTCACCCTGAACAGAATAATATATTTCATTTACTTTTAGCATTAAGTTTTAAATTACAATATAAAAGAGACGTAAATTTAAAAAAGTAAAGATTGACATCAAACCTGCAAAAGTATATATTTGTTGTCTATTTATTTAAAAAGGAAGGTTTTTAATGGCAAATCATAAGTCAGCTAAGAAACGCATACGTACATCGGAGTCGGCAAGAATAAGAAATAAAGCTGCTATTTCTAAAATAAAAACACAAATGAAAAAGACTTTTTCGGCAAGCGAGCCAGCCCAAGTTGAAAAATTATATAAAGAGACAATTTCTCTTTTGGACAGAAGCAGCGTAAAAGGTATTTATAAAAAAAACAATGTCTCACACAAAAAATCAAGACTAACAAGACATTTGAACAGCGTTTCTGCACTAAAATAATTTTTATATAATTATACGAAATTAAAA
>JADFGB010000288.1 GCA_022567875.1 Bacteroidota bacterium
AGAACAGTATCAGAATTTTTTGAATTAAAAGGAAATATATCAAAAAATAATTTTATTTAAAAAAAATTTGCGAGTGTAACTCAGTTGGTAGAGTGTCAGCTTCCCAAGCTGAATGTCGCGGGTTCGAACCCCGTCGCTCGCTCTAAAAAATTTAAAGGTGATTATCATAAATAAGATTAATAGATTTATAATACTTTTGTTATTAACTCCCCTGCTTTTTACAAACATTTATTCGCAGAATAATAATACTGAGACAAAACTAATCCTGCTTGGTACAGGAACACCGTACCCGAGTCCAACAGCATCAGGTCCAGCGGCAGTAGTGGTTTACAAAAAACGTGTTTTTTTATTTGATGCCGGAACAGGTGTAATGCGGAGAATGAATGCCGCAAAACTTCCCATCAACGGACCCGAAGCAACATTTATTACACATCTGCATAGTGACCACACTTTGGGTTATTCCGATCTTATTTTAACATCGTGGATAATGCGGAGAGTAAATCCTTTGCAGATTTACGGTCCCCGCGGCTTGCAAAGGATGACTGATCTTATGTTTGATTCATTTTCTGAAGATATTGATCTTAGAATTGAAGGACTTGAAAAAGAACTGCCAGAAGCATATAAGGTTGATGTACACGAAATTAAGCCGGGCGTGGTCTACGATAGTGCAGGCATTAAAATAACCGCATTCCCTGTTCTTCACGGAAATTGGAAAGAAGCGTACGGCTTCCGTATCGATACACCCGACCGTTCAATTGTAATCTCAGGCGATACTCGACCGTGTAAAGCATTGATTGAAGCTTCAAAAAATGTTGATATTCTTGTTCACGAAGTTTACTCAGGCAAACATCTTAAACCCGAAAACCGGCCAGGTGGAGAGTTCTGGCCTCAGTACTGCCGTGAGTATCACACTTCGGATGTTGAACTCGGAGAAATTGCAAAAGTGGTAAATCCCAAATTACTTGTACTTACACACATTATTAGAATGGGCGCTACGGATGAGGAATTAATTGAAGGAATAAGAAAAGGCGGTTATAAGGGAAAAGTAGTAATCGGTAAAGATTTGGACAGATTTTAAAGTGTTGAGGAGCTAATTTATAATTTCTAAGTTTCTTCAATTACAATCAATTTAACCACATCTATCCTAAGATGATCCGCCTTTACTATTAAAACATCAAAATTATCTATTATGTATTTTTCCTGGGCCATAGGTATCTTCCCTATTTTGGCCATAATATATCCGCCGATCGTTTCGTAATCACCTGTTGGTATTTTCAAATCATATTTCTCGTTTATAAAGTCTACTTCTACTTTACCGCTTATTAAATATGATCCGTCGGATATTCTTCTGCAAATATCTTCTTCAATATCATATTCATCCTTAATCTCTCCAAAGAGTTCTTCAATAATATCTTCAATTGTAACAATGCCTGCTGTCCCCCCGAATTCATCAACAACTACCGCAATAGAAATATGTTTTGCCAAAAATTCATTCAGCATTTCAAAACTTTTTTTAGTCTCGGGAACAAAAGCTACTTCTCTAATAATTTCGGATAACTTATTGGGTTTGTTAAAAACATCGTAGGCAAGAATAATCCCTTTAATGTTGTCAAGATTTTCTTCATAAACAGGAAGTTTGGAATAACCGGATTCAATAAATACAGATAAAGCTTCATCAAAGGAAGATTTTTTTTCAACTCCCACAATTTCTGTCCTCGGCTGCATTACTTCTGAAACTCTCTGCTCTGATAATTCGAAGACCTTGCTGATAATATCGCTTTGTTTTTGGTCGATCTTTCCGGCATCTTTGCTTTCGTTTATCAAGTTTTCAAAATTTTCTTTGCTGAATAAATTTTGAAATTTTTTTTCTGGTACATCTGCACGCTGTGTAAAAAAAGATGAAATACTTGAAAAAAGCTTTACGATAGGATGAATTAAATAAGATATAATCCTAAGAGGCGTAGCCGTTAAAAAAATTACCCTGTCGGCAAGTTCACTTGCTAAATACTTTGGAAGGAGTTCGCCGAAAATAAGCAGCACAAATGTTGATATGAGTAAAATGTTAAATTCATTTAGCCCGAATATTTTATATAAAAATACTGCCGACATAGAAGCAAATGCTACATTCACTACATTGGTTCCAATCAATACAGTTGAGAAAAAATCTTGAGGATTTTCCGTGAAATATTTTGCATTTTTTGCAGAAAGATCCTTTTTACGAGCCTTTATTTCTATCTTAATTTTATTAGCAACTACATATGCTATTTCGGCACCGGTAAAAAAACCTGAAATTAAAATTAATAATGCAAGTATTAAAAATTCGAGTATCATTTATAAATAATATAGATAATTATAATATTATATCAAACAATATTTATATAATTATAAAATTTTTGATAGGTCATTTATCCAGGCTGTAAGCAGTTTCATTTCTTCTTCTCCAATAACTTTGATTTCAATTAATTTTTGGTAGCAGCTTATTAAATTATCAAATATATTTTCCTGACCCGGTATTAACTCAAGGGCTTGAAGTTCGTTACAAATTTTTAGATTATTTAAATAACCTTGTATTTCATCCTCAAAATCTTTCATTAAATTATGAGCATTTCTTTCCTGTCTTACAGTTGGTGAATGATAATAAATTCCCCAATCACATTCCCAAGCAATGCGTTGTGCAACATAGCTCCGCCAAATATCTGTCATTCTAAAACTGCAATAAGAAGGCAGATACATCAACGGAAAAGCCTCCTTAAACCAATGTGACCGTGTTGATTCTGCAAGATCAGCGCAAAGCAACACAACATTATCATCTTCCTCGCCCGCCTCCACTATACCTCTACCAAAACCGTCGCG
>JADFGB010000289.1 GCA_022567875.1 Bacteroidota bacterium
AAGACTCAAGGGTTCGTGCAAGTTCTTTTTGAGCCGGCACGACATTACTGGCATCCCAATGTCGAACGGCTGACCGATATCGAGTTTACCGGCAAATCGATGGCAGACCCCCACTTGCCTTATCGAACTGTAACCCTGCCATCCGGTGAACTCAAAAACATGGCCATGGAAGTCGAGACCAAGGCATTCGAGATGACGGCCTGAGGCGGCCGTTTACGGCACGAGAAACAAGACTAAAAAATGAAATAACAGATCCGCGGATTCATTTATAAAAAGCTCCGCATTTTCATCCTTTGCTTCTATCACAACCTCTATTGCTTCTTCGCCTACTTTTTGCGCGATTTTGTTTATTCCTTTTTCAAATAGTGAACTGGTATATGATCCCTCAGTAGGATTTTCTTTCCTGTCTTTAATCACCGATTCAAGCGTTGATAAAAAGCCAAACCCGCTTTCATTATTTTCGTTCCAGCAGGTTTCATTTCCCGTGTGACAAACGGGACCAAGCGGTTTGGCAAAAACCAACAGGGTGTCATTATCACAATCAATTTTGATATCAATTAATTCAAGAAAATTTCTGCTAATTTCTCCTTTAGTCCAAAGTCTTTTTTTACTTCTGCTGTAAAAAGTAACTTTTTTTGTTTCAATTGTTTTTTTATACGCTTCCTCGTTCATATAACCGAGCATCAGTACGGTTTTAGTTTCGGCATCCTGGACAATTGCCGGAACCAACCCGCCTTGTTTTTGAAAATCAATTTTCATAATCTGACTCTGATATTTTGTTTGCATAATTCTTGTTTTAGTTTAATTATATCAATTTCTTTAAAATGAAAAACACTAGCTGCCAAAGCTGCGTCAGCTTTTCCTAATTTAAAAGTATCAACAAAATGTTGAATACTGCCTGCTCCTCCCGATGCAATAACCGGCAAGTTTGTTATTTCTGAAATTTTTGATATTGCATTATTTGCAAAACCGTTTTTAGTGCCATCGTGATCCATTGATGTAAAAAGTATTTCTCCCGCACCTCGTTTTTCAGCTTCTTTTACCCAATCAAACAAATCCAGATTTGTGGGAATCTTTCCTCCGACTAAATGTACTTTCCAAACCCCATCAATTTGTTTTGCATCAACGGCAACAACAATGCATTGATTGCCGAATTTATCAGCCAGTTCATTTATCAAATTTGGATTGCGTACCGCCTGTGAATTTACGGAAACTTTGTCGGCTCCTGCTTTAAGTAAAATACTAACATCTTCAACGGAGGTAATTCCGCCGCCGACTGTAAAAGGGATATTTACCTTGCGGGCAACTTTTTCAACTAATTCCACCAATGTTTTTCGTTTTTCTTTGCTTGCCGTAATATCAAGAAAAACCAACTCATCCGCACCGTTGCGTGAGTAATACTCGGCAAGCTCTACAGGGTCACCTGCATCCCGCAAATTTACAAATTTAGTCCCCTTAACAGTTCTTCCGTCTTTAATATCCAAACAAGGAATTATTCTTTTAGCCAACATATTTTCTTAGCTCCTTGAGTGATATTTTATTTTCGTAAATGGCTTTCCCAATTATTACACCGTCCAAATTCATTTTTATTAATTCATCAATTTCATCTGTTGAAGTAATTCCTCCACTTGCAATTAATTTTATATCGGTAAATCTATCGGTAATTTTTTTATACAAATTTATTGCAGTACCTTGTAAAAGTCCGTCCCTGTTAATATCAGTGCAGATAAAATATTTTATCCCTTTCATTCTGTAATTTTCAATAAACGGGAAAATGTTTATCTCCGTTTTTTCATACCATCCGTTAATAGTAATTTTTTCTTCTTTTACATCAGCACCTAATATGATTTTTTCAGGGCCGAACTTATCAAGCCAGGAGAGAAATAATTCTTTATTCTTTACGGCTATGCTGCCCCCCGTAACTTGGTCTGCACCGCAATTAAAAGCGAGCTTTATATCTTTATCAGTTCTAATACCGCCGCCGAAATCAATTTTTAATTTTGTTTTTGCATCAATCTCTTCCAATACTTTCCGGTTAATAATTTTCTTGGCTTTTGCCCCATCCAAATCAACCAAATGAAGATATTGAATTCCGTTGTCCTCAAATTGTTTGGCAACTTCGAGTGGATTTTCGTTGTAAATAATTTTGCGTTCGTAATCACCTTGGATTAAACGGATGCATTTTCCTTCAATTATATCTATTGCCGGTATTATTCGTATCATAATTCTAAAAAGTTTTTTAAAATCTGCATCCCAACGTCACTGCTTTTCTCAGGGTGAAATTGGCATGCATAAAAATTATTTTTGTTTAATGCAGCAGAGAATTTATCGCCGTATTCTGTTTCGGCAATAGTATATTCCGAAGTTTCTATTGAGTAACTGTTGGCGAAATACACGAAACTTTGTTCATCTATATTATTGAACAACCCGGTTTGTAAATTTTTAATTTCATTCCATCCCATCTGAGGGATTTTTAATTCAACATTAAATTTTTTCACTTTTAAAGGAAAAATACAAAATACTCCATTTCATAAACTCCTGGTTGATTTATTTAATAAAAAGCAAACGGGATTTCTTTATATCGATTCAGATATAAAACTCCAAATTTATTTTCAAAATGGTTATATAGCTAATGTAAGCGGAGTAATTGAAGACTTAAACTTGGGAGAGATGCTCGTAAGAAGCACGAAGATTACAAAAGAAGATCAGAAGCAAGCTGTAAATTTTTCTTTAGAAACGGGATTAAAAATCGGAGAAGTGCTAATCACAATGAATAAGATCAGCTCTCATGATCTGAGTTCTCTGCTGGAAGATCAGATAAAAGACAAGCTTAGCAGAGGATTCTACTTA
>JADFGB010000290.1 GCA_022567875.1 Bacteroidota bacterium
CTTTCAAATATGTAATTGCCTTTCTTGTTTTCCCTGCTTCTTGACTCGCCTGATTTTTCAGCGGTTATAACAATACCGGCAGTTGATAACAATGGAGCCAGTACAGATATTAACTCGTCATATTGAGCGCCAGTGCCTTGACCTGCTGAACCTTTTTTAAGGTATACACCCTGCTTCATTATTAAGTTAATTCGCTGATATATGTTTAATGGTTTTGTTTCGTTACTCATTACTTATCACCCTTTAACTCTTTGTTACTCCAATTCCAGAAGTCAGCTGGCTTACTAAAGTTACTTTCAATAGATTCGTTGATTAATCTATATAACACTATATCTCTGCCTTGCTTCTCGCCCATGTTGTACATTCTATCGCCATGCTTAACTGCCAGTTCTTGTGCTGATAATTCTTTCATAATCTATTCACCTAAATCAATTGTATGTGCGCACTGTGGATTAACGCATTGTAGCCATTTAATTCCACCCATTAAAAATTTCTCTTCCATCCATGATTCACACTCTGGACATAAAGTTTCATCTTCATCACAGTGCTTAGCTATTTGTTTTTGAATTCCGCAAGTCATAATATTTACTCGTTTCGCTTTAGTGATTAAATCTTAGCACAATGGATTTATTCCGAAAGGCTTTTATCAAACTAATTGAGATATAGTATTATTTGACAATACACCTATATAGTAGTAGATTTAACGCATCAATTAAATAAAAGGGGTTAATATGAAAAATAGAGAATTAAAACGAATCATCCAAGAAGCGACAGAAGATGCCGGTATTAAAGGTGTAATGGCGTTAACTGAGTTATGTGATATCAGCTATGAAAGAGTGTCTAGGGTTTACGGTGGTAGCGTGTCAGCTAAGTTATCTGATGTTGCTCATGTTGCCGATATTCTTGGATTGAAAATTAAATTTATAAGTATTTATATATTCTGCATTAGAAGAATCGGGAATTTTTTCATTTGTAATTAAAGTTAATTTATCTTCACTCGGAGTAGCTCCAGATCCAGAAGATTTATAAGACAATTGTATAGTTTGTACTTTACCAGAATATGTTTCTAAATTTGATGCTGTAACTTGAGCAAATGATCTCTGTTTTAATGGATTATCACTATCTATTTCAATGCCTGTTACAAAAGTATAATTTACAGCAGTAGGAATAAAACCGTCTGGTATAAATTTATTTGCCCCATTATTTTCAAACATTCTTAAACACGATATGAATATATCTGAATTTGTAAGGCGTGAAATTGAAGAATATTTAGGCAAGGTAAAAAAGAGATATAACATCAAATAGACTTTATTAACTTCTAATTAAATTTAATCTCTTTGAATTATTGGGAAGTCATTAATTTTAAAGACTATTTTTCAATTTTGAGTCATTAAATAAATTTTGTTTTTATATACTTTAAAATAAAAAGTGCAAATACTCGGTAATATTCGCACATCAAAAGTGGGCAGAGATCAGTCTCCGTCCGTCAAAAGCCTGTCCGCCGTACTTTATACTAAGGAAGGCGGGCCGGACTTCGCCTGATAAACTCCATTGAACCGCCGACCTGCTTTCGCTAAAGCTACAGCAGGCAGGCACAAGGATTTTCAGTCTTAAGTAATCCATTCTGCCTTATATCTTTCCAAACTTTTACTGACATTTTTTTAGACTGTAATTTGTTTTGTTTTAATATAATTATTTAAATTCCTCACGTATTTACTAATTTCAGAAATATATTTCAAGCATAAATTTACAAGATGAATGTGCCAAAAGTGAATACCATTATTTGTTGATAAAGAGTTATTAGGAAATAAAGATATTGTTACAACAAAGATATATTCACATTTAAAACAATTATTTAGATTTAAAAATTTTATGCTTATAAAAATATTATTTGAATAAATAAAATAATATTACCATATTGTAATGTCTAATTAAGGGGACTATTTTTTCCCAATCAGAATATTTTCTAAAATTTTTTAATTCAACTTATAATAATTAGTCTAAATGAGGGTAGTTAAATAAAAAACGATAAAGGAAATATATAATTAATTGTTGTTAAACCACTAAATTGGAAGGATAACAACAAGGAATATATACATAGGTTGTAGCACATTAAAATTAACCAACATTAAAATAAACCAATAGGAGAACAGAATTATGAAAACAAAATTGACGCTTGCATTGATTATGATTTTTGGAATATTAATTACAGGATGCAAACAAAACGAGCAAAAAATTGACATTGTAAATAATGAATTCCCTGAACAGAAAGCAGAACTTCAAAAAGTAATTGACGGAATATTTAAGAGCTTCCAAGATAAAGATGCTGATAAGTTGATTTCGTATCATATTTATGGTCCAAAATTTACCGAATTTAGAAACGATGCTCCTCGTTTTGGTTCCAAAGAGAACGAAGAGTACGAAAGAGGCTTTGTTGGTGCTATTTCTGCCTTTGATTATAACCTTGGCAATTTAAAAATAGATGTTTTTGGTGATGTAGCAATCGTCACTTTCGTAGCTGATTTTAGACCAACAATAGCGAATAAAGTTCATCAAATCTGGGCTAATGTTACTCTTGTTTTTGTGAAGGTTAATGACACTTGGAAGATTACTCATGAGCATTTTTCACAATTTGAAAAGAATAAAAAGAAAAGTTAGCATTTAATAAAAAACGTGCTACAACACCGCCTATAATTCATTGCGGTTGAATTTCCTATCGGAAATCCAAGCCTTTTTACTAAATTCGTTGCTTAACGGAAAAATCCTATCGGATTTATCCGCAACGAAATCATAGTGTGCCGAGAAGCAATAGACGGCAACAAATAACTATTGCATGCTG
>JADFGB010000291.1 GCA_022567875.1 Bacteroidota bacterium
CCTTGGGTGAAGATTCTATTAAAGCAGGTTTTAAGTCAGTTGTAATCGGTTTCATTCTTGTTGCCTTGTTTATGATGTTTTATTATAAAAAAGCCGGTATTGTTGCCGCAACATCTCTTGTGTTTACAATTCTTTTTATACTTGGTGTTTTGGCGGGTTTCAGTGCTACACTAACTCTCCCCGGTATTGCCGGTATAATATTAACTATAGGTATGGCAGTTGATGCCAACGTACTTATTTTTGAAAGAATCAGAGAAGAACTTGCAACAGGCAAAACAATAAAAGCATCTGTTGAGGGCGGTTTTGCAAAAGCAAATTCTGCTATTATTGACTCAAACATTACTACATTCATTATAGGTATTATTCTTTATCAATTTGGTTCTGGCCCTATACAGGGTTTTGCACTCACACTTATGATTGGTATTCTGGCAAGTTTATTCAGTGCACTTGTTATTGCAAGGTTGATATTTAACCTAATGGTATTGAAAGGAATGAAAATTAATCTCGGATAAAAAACGCTTATAGGAGCAGATAAATAAATGCAGTTATTCAACAACATTAAAATTGATTGGTTAGGTAAAAGAAAAATATTTTACATTGTTTCGACAGTATTATTTTTAATTGGTGCTCTAAATGTTGCTTTCAGAGGTTTTCACTTTGGTATTGATTTCAAAGGTGGAACGGAAATTGTGTTGCAATATGATAAGCCTATTGAAATTAGTCAAATTAGAAAAATGGTAGAAAATGTAGCATTAGGAAATCTGGAAGTTAAAACTTTTGGTGGCGAAACCGGTGTCCTTTTAAGAACTGACTTTGAAAATCTTCCTGCCGAAATATTTCCCAAAGTAGTTGCTAATATTGAAAAGCAAATTGACATATTTTATCCTGGGCTGCAAAGAAAAATTGTTGATTCAACAGTTTCCTCAATTACATATGAACTACAAAATCACGATACCACAACGGCACTTATATCAAAATTATTCAATGCAGGTTTTCAAGCAGGTAAAGTATCAGAATCATTGGATAATAGGCAAATGGTTGTAAATGTTGGAATATCTGAATGGTTAAAAGAAAATCTTAGAGGTAAAATTGCAGGAAATAATTTTAAAATTATTAAAGAAGATCACGTCGGACCAAAAGTAGGCAAAGAATTAAAACAAGATGCAATGATTGCAGTCTTTTTCTCTCTTATAGCAATTCTAGTTTATCTTGCATTCCGTTTTAAATTTATATTTGCTTTTGGTGCAGTTCTTGCTCTTTTCCACGATGTTTTGATTACATTAGGTTTGTACGCTGCGTTATACGGAATTATTCCCGGACTTAATTTAGAAATTGATCTAACAGTTGTTGCTGCTTTTTTAACACTGGTTGGTTATTCGGTAAACGATACTGTTATTGTATTTGACAGAGTTAGAGAGAACTTAAAAATTCACAAAACTATGCCTCTTATTGACATATTAAATATGAGTGTGAATAGAACAATGAGTCGTACAATATTGACAGGTGGTACTACTTTATTAACAACATTAGTGCTGTTAATATTCGGTGGAGAAGTTCTTCGTTCATTTGCATTTACTTTGTTCTTCGGCATCATAATAGGTACATACTCATCAATTTTTGTCGCAAGTCCGTTAGTATTGGAATACACATTGAGAAAGAAAAAGAAGATACAGTTTTAATTTTATTCTACCACTCTTAAAACAAAACCCAATCAATTAAAGTTGATTGGGTTTTGTTATTTTAAAAGAGAAAAGATTTTTACTTTTTATTCAAAATTTTATATACATTTTTAAAACTATTTAAAGAAGATTCTAACCCATCAACTATATCTTTTGCCAAAGTATCTGGTTCAGGTAAATTTTCCAAATCACTTAGACTATCATCTTTAAGCCAAAAAATATCCAGGTTTGTTTTATCCCTAGAAGTAATTTCATCATACGTAAACTTTTTAAATCTTTCTGTTTCTTTTCTCTTAAACCTATTTTTAGAATTGTAACATTTGATAAAATCTTTCAAATCATCATACTTCATTTGCATAGTTTTTAAAGTGAAGTGCATATTTGTTCTAAGATCATAAATCCAGACTTCATTTGTCCAGTGAGTTTTTGCAGCAGGCCTATTATCAAAGAAGATTACATTTGCTTTTACACCTTGTGCATAAAATATTCCTGTCGGCAATCTTAAAATTGTATGAATTTCAGTTGTGTCGAGTAATCTTTTCCTTACAGTTTCACCTGCTCCGCCTTCAAACAAAACATTATCAGGTACTACAATAGCCGACCTGCCGTCTGCTTTAAGCATAGAACGAACATGCTGAACAAAATTTAATTGTTTGTTAGAAGTTGTTGTCCAGAAATCCTGTCTTTCATACGTAAGAGTTTCTTTCTTTTGAGTTCCGTCTTTGTTTGTTATTGTTATGCTGCTCTTTTTTCCGAATGGAGGATTTGTTAACACATAATCAAATTTTTCTGATGGTGCACCCAATAAACTATCTGCTCTATCTATCGGCGTTTCACTATTAAGATCGCCTATTCCGTGAAGATATAAATTCATTAAACATAAGCGTGCTGTGTTTGCAACAATTTCCCATCCTCTGAATGTTTCAAATTTTAGAAATTTTTTCTCATCTTTATTGAGAGCAGAATTTTTAGAAATAAAATCATAAGCAGCCAAGAAAAATCCACCTGTTCCACAAGCAGGATCTGCAATAGTTTTTTCGGTGCAGGAGCAATGCATTCTACCATTGCTTTTATAAGAACTCTTGGAGTAAAATACTGCCCGGCACCTGATTTGGTATCTTACGCATTTTTCTCAAGCAACCCTT
>JADFGB010000292.1 GCA_022567875.1 Bacteroidota bacterium
CCTAACGGCAGGCAAGTACCAACCGCTTGTCCGTCGGCTTGTCCTCCGTAGTTTTAACGAAGGAGGAAGCTTTATAAGCATAGAAGAAGTTTTTTCCACCATAGTCTGCCTATAGCAGACGAAGGTGGGCTATACCAGCAAATTTTCAGACTTCAAAACTAAAATAATTTTATATTCTTTGCAACAATAACTTTATATTAACACGTAATTTTTATAATTACATTTTAACATCATGATTATGAAACCGAAAAAGATAGAAATAAAAAATAATAATCTATTTATTGAATGGAACAATGAATCAAGCAGTACAATATCACTAAAATATTTACGTGATGAATGTCCTTGTGCAGGCTGTAAGGGTGAAACCGTGCTTCTCAAAACTTACAGACCACCTGAAAGGAAAAACATTACACCTGATACGTACAAAATTAAGGATATAAAAATTGTCGGTGGATATGCTATACAAATATTTTGGAAAGACGGACACAATACAGGAATATTTTCTTGGGATTATTTACAAGATTTGGAAAAAGGACAGAATAATAATTCACCCCAAAACTATAACGAACTTTTATGACACTTTCCAAAACACAAATAAAATCCATTACCAGCCTTAGATTAAAAAAATACAGAAATCTAGAAAACAAATTTTTAGTAGAAGGTGAAAAAGTAGTCAGTGAGGGATTAAAATCGGATTATGATTATGAATCAATTTTAGTGACACAAGAATATTTGGACAAAAATCCTGATTTCTTAAAAGTGAATAAAAAAATTGAAATAGTAAACAATAAAGACTTTCAAAAAATTACCGACACTGTAAATCCTCAAGGCATTGCTTCTGTTTTCAATAAACAAACTCAAAAGAAAGATTGGGTAAATAATTTAAGCACTGAATTAGTTGTTTGCTTAGAAAATGTTTCAGATCCCGGAAATGTTGGAACAATAATACGTAATTGTGATTGGTTCGGTATTAAAGATATAATTTTAAGCAATACTTGTGCCGATATTTACAATCCCAAAACAATCCGCTCAAGTGTGGGCTCTTTGTTTCATATAAATATTTTTTTTAGCAGTAATTTAATTGACGATCTGAATATTTTAAAAAATAAAAAGTACAAAATTTTATCAGCAACATTAGGGGGTAAAAGCGTATATAATTATAAAACAAATGAAAAAACAATTATAATATTAGGTAACGAAGCCAACGGTATAAGTAAAAATATATTAAGTTTTTCTGATGATTTTATAACGATACCAAAAATCGGAAAAGCCGAATCATTGAATGTCGCAAATGCTTCGGCAGTAATATTAGCCGAATTAACGAAATAAATAAAGCACTCAATTTTCAATTATAAAAAAATTTTATTTATTATATACTTTATTATTAACAACTTAATGTAATTAAATGATTGATCTCCTGTACTCTATAGACCTTGCAGTATTTTACTTTTTTAACCACACACTATCCGTAGGTATTTTAGATAAGTTTTTCTCTTTTATTACAAACGTAAATCATTGGTATATAGTTTATGTTATCTTAATTTACATCAGTTATAAATACGGGGGTAAAAGAGGAAAAATTGCAGCAATACTTACACTCTTTTTGATATTAGTTTCAGATCAGTTTGGCGCAAGTTTTTTAAAACCCTTATTCCACAGGTTGCGTCCCTGCAATGCATTGACTGATGCTTTGACTCCATTGGGTTGTACAGGCAGCTTTTCTTTCCCTTCAAACCACGCATTGAATAATTTTGCTGCTGCTGTTTTCTTTTACAGATTGTTCCCGAAGCTTAAAGTTATTCTATTAGTGGCTGCATCACTTATGGCAATATCAAGGGTTTATTTGGGGCTTCATTATCCTTCTGATATTATCGGAGGGGCTTTAATCGGCACAGGAATTGGATATATTTTTTCATTAGCCGCATTAAAAATTGAAGAATATATAAACGGAAAAACAAAGGTAAATGAAAGTGAATAAAATAAGAATCAGAAAAGCTACAGAGAAAGACACACCTATTATTTATTCATTAATAAAAGAAATTGCTGGATATGAAAAACTTTCTCAAGAAGTGACAGCAACCGAAGAAAAAATTAGAGAAACTTTATTCGGAAATAAAAGTTATGCTGAAGTTATCATTGCAGAGTATGAGAACGAACCTGTAGGACAGGCTCTTTTCTTTCATAATTATTCTACTTTTTTAGCACAACCAGGAATTTATTTGGAAGACTTATTTGTCAGACCTAATTTTAGAAGTAAAGGTATCGGGAAAGCGTTATTAAAATCACTTGTTAAAATTGCCAAAGAAAGAAACTGCGGAAGAGTTGAATGGGTAGTTCTAAATTGGAATAAATCAGCTATTGATTTATACAAAAGCTTCGGTGCTGTTCCTATGGATGAGTGGACTACCTACCGATTAACTTCAGATAAATATGAAAATTTATTAAATGATTAATTTTCAAATAAAAAAATCAAAACAATTAGAATTATTTATTTAATTAATATTTCTTTAAATTATTAGGACTAATTCTAATCTTTTATAATTGAATAAAGGAATTTATGAGCGATAATAACAGAAGAGTTGTAGTAACAGGAATGGGGGCAGTTACCCCGATAGGACTAACTGTTAACGATTTTTGGCAAGCAATGATGGATGGTAAAAGCGGCGCGGCGCCTATAACACGTTTTGATGTTTTAAATTTTAAAACAAAATTTGCTTGTGAATTAAAGGATTTTGATCCCACAAATTATATTGATAGAAAAACAAGCAGAAGACAAGACTCTTATGCTCATTACGCATTTGCGGCAAGTAAAATGGCTGTTGAA
>JADFGB010000293.1 GCA_022567875.1 Bacteroidota bacterium
TACTTCCGAGAATGTTGTTTTTACTCTGTCGTAACCAAACATCTCTTTCTTATCATTAAATAATTCAGGGAAACCATCACTACTTAAAAGTATTGTGTCACCCGTACCGAGTGTTGTTTCACTCAACTCATAAGGAAATTTATCTGTTGCACCGAGCGGCATTCCTTTCAGCATTATTTCTTCAATTTCTTTTTTATCGTTTCTGTAAATCAGTGCCGGTGGCATTCCGGCTGCTGACATTCTTAAATTATTTCCTTCAATCTTTAATAGTGATAGACACATTGACAGTCTCTTAAACTTCAATCCTTTTATACAGCGTGATATTTCAGAGAATGTAAAAAGTATATCAGGATTGGATGCGTAAGAGTTAAACAGACTCTTTGTAGCAGTTACAATAGTTCCGGCATTAAGCCCGTGACCGGTTGCGTCTCCGATAACAACAGTAAGTGTTCCGTCCATTCCTACGTGGAAGTCATAATAATCTCCGCCTACTTCTGTGGCTGTCTGCATATAAACTGCAATATCAAGATTAGGAATGTTTGGTAATTCTTTAGGCAGCATTGAAAGTTGAAGCTGACGTGCTTCTTCCAATTCTTTGCTTTTTCTTTCATTTTCTTTTTCGGCGATCTCGGCTCTTAATTCTACTTCTTTTAATCTAATTTTTTCTCTTTCTTTTTCTAATTTTAATTCTTCTTTCTTTTCAATTCTTGTTTTTTCGTATTTCCTAAAGCTGAAAAGTACTAAACCAATAAAAATAAAATATAAAATATAAGCCCACCATGTTAACCAAATAGGAGGATTTATTACAAATGAATATGTGGCTTCATTAGTCTTTATTCCATTAGAAGTTATTCCTCTAACTTTAAATGTATAATTGCCAGGTGGAAGATTTTGATATTCAGTGAAAGCTAAATTACCCGGTCTTGACCAGTCCTTATCATATCCTTCTAAAAAGTGTTCATACTTAGTCTGTTTTGGGTCTTTATAATTTAGTGCTGCAAATTCAAAAAAGAACGAATTTTGAGTATGGTTTAAATCCTGAGGATATTTATAATAATAACTATTTGTGTCAATTGAAACAGAAGTAATTTTTAAATGATAACTTTTATTTTCTTTTTTATTAATGTATAACCCAACGCCATTATATAACATTATAAGATTTTTATTTATATCTTTAACTACAGCTATCGGTCCACCGGTAACAATATTTTCATCGTCATAATAGGCTTGAAATTTTTCTCCTTTAACTACTAAAGCACCTGATGGAAATCCAAAAGTAACATTACCCTTTTCGTCAACTCCTGGGTTAGAAATATTTGCTGACGGAAGTCCGTTCTTTATTGTATAAAAATTTAGATGTGTTCCATCAAATATGACTAAGCCTCTGTTTCTTAGTCTTATATATAGTCTATCCTTTGTATGAATTTCAGTTTGGGTGCCTGTTACACTGGCTCCTTTTAATATTCTAAAGTCAGCATTTGTGTCAACACTATCGCTGAGATTTACAAATTTGCTGCCGTCAAAATTATAGAACCCTCCAACAGTTAAAAAATACATCCCATTATTTAAAGTACCTACATAATGCAATTGCTCTTTTGGTACATTCCAACTTTTAGGCGGAGCAGACCATTTTTTACCGTCGTATAATAATATTTTTGAAGGGACTGATGTTAATGATTTTATCTCATCGGCAAATAATCCTTCAATCCAGAGCTTACCATCCAATCCTTCTCTAAGACTTATAAGCTGATATTTTTTATTATTCTCTTTTTTGCTGAATGGTGATTTAATTTCTTTAAATTTATTACCGTCAAATTTACCGAGATAAAAATTTGCCTTTACCATTTTACCATATTTAGGTCTTACATAATTCTGCCAAGTATAAATTTCACCTTTTTTTGTTTCCATAACATTCGTTACATTATAATCTTTCTTGCTGTTACTTTTTATATTTTTAAATTTGAATAACCAATTGCCATCACTGTTTTTAATTTCTCTTGCAACTGTTATCCCTTTTGAAGTTGTTATCCACACTCTGTATTTAGAGTCTTGATAAGTATTGAATGTGATATTACTTTTTAGCCCGTCTTTTTCAGTATATTTTATAAGATTTTTCCCATCCCATATATTTACCCCAGTATTATCTACATTTGCATAAGCCGGTAAAGCAGAATATGAATAAGATATCCAAACTATCCCATTTCTATCTGAATATAAATTTGGTATACCAACTGTTGCTCTTAACAATCCATCTTTTTTTGTTAACATTTTAGATTTATTTGGATAGTATATACCAAATCCTTTATTATTTGTTACCATATGTCCATCTTTTAGACTTTTTACTGGCATAAATTTAAATGCATCATATTTTTCCCATTTACCATTTTTATGTGTATAAAATTGATTAGGATATTTTGAGCTTATAATTTGATCAGTAGTAGTAGTAGATAAAAATATTAATAATTCAGGAAATAGTTTATTCGTTTTAGTAAAAATTGGAACAGTATATTTGAAATCTTTTAATAATTTATTAGTTTTAAGATTTTTAACATACTTAACATCCTTAAAAAAATTGGAATAACTCCATTTACCGTTACTATATTCAAATATTGACTTATTTTTGCTGCTAAATGGTTTTGGATTTATAGTAAATGTTGATACAAATACTTTATTCTGTTCTTTACTATAATAAGCCATAATAGGTAATTGCTTATTTCCAAGCATTTTGGTGAGCTCAGGAAACTGATGGAATTTATTTCCATCATACATTAGTACACCATAGGTTTTTTTAGGATTTTTAGTAGTAATTGCACATTCAGA
>JADFGB010000023.1 GCA_022567875.1 Bacteroidota bacterium
TTAGATAATAAGTAGGTTGAATATCTTCATTACCGTTGGGATAGTTTGTTACACCTGTAGCAACTAATGCTGTATCAACACCAAGCAAATTTCCCATTAATATATCAGTTTCAAGTCTATCGCCAATAAGAAGAACTTTATCACCATTTATTTTTAATCTTCTTTTTATTTCATCAATCATAAATTCGGATGGTTTACCGAAGTGCATTTCAAGTTTTTTGTGCGTTCTTTTCTCAAGAGCAGAAATAATAGAGCCGGCATCTAAAACTTCACCGTCTTCAACGGGACAAGTGTTATCTATATTTGCTGCAAAAAATTTAGCTCCTTTTTCCAAAGCTTTAGCTGCTGTTTCAAGTTTGTTATAATTTAATTCTCTGTCCAATGTTATTATAACAATATCAATTAAATCCGGGTTATCAGAATATTCAATACCGGCTTCTGATAATTCATTTATAAAACTTTGTTCACCTATGGCAAAGAATTTTTTTTGAGGATATTTATTTAATAAATGGTTGATAATTACAATTGTAGAATTAATTATTTCATCTTCGGTAATGTTGATCCCTTTATTTTTCAAAAAAATATAGTAATCATTAATGCTGCCTGTTGTTTTATTTGAAACAAATATTAATTCTTTTTTTAATTCTTTTAATTTGTTTACAGTCACATCAGCATTGGTAATTAATTTATCACCTTTATAAATAGTACCGTCAAGATCAAATATAAATGCATCGTACTTTTCAATCATTAAGCATACTCGCTTTAATTTTTTCAAATGATTCAATTATTGAATGTGGTTTGAAACCAATTTGAGTTTCGGCTTTTAATGTTACAAGTCCCGAAATTAAAGGACGCGGCGCCGGCTGCTTTAACTCTTCCGTTAAAATTGGCTTAATTAATTTTTTATTCAAATTAAAATATTCTGCAATCATTTTAGTAAAATCAAATCTTGAAAGATATTTTCTTCCTCCGATATTAAAAACCCCGCATTTATTGAACTCTATTATTTTGTTTATTCCGCTTACCAAATCTTCCACAAAAGTTGGGTTGTTAAATTGGTCGGTAACTATTCTTATTTCCTTACCCTCTCTTAGTGATTTAATAACCCAATATACAAAATCTGATTTCCCTTTTTCAACAGTACCGTATAAAACATTGGTACGTAGTATTGTATAATTTATTCCGCTTATTTTTAATGCATTTTCGCTTGCTAATTTTGTTCTGCCGTAATAACCAAGAGGATTTGATTTATCAAGTTCTGAATAAGGTCCGTTTTTACCGTCAAAAATATAATCGGTTGATATGTGAATTAAGTGAGCATCAATTGCACGGCATGCTTCTGCAAGATACTCAACGGCTTTAACATTGGTTTTCCAAGCAGTTTCTTTTTTCGATTCACATAAATCTACATTTGTAAATGCGGCAGTATTTATCACATAATCTGGGCAGAAGTTCAGCACAGTTTTTTTAACAAGATCTCTGTCTGTAATATCACATTTAATAGATTGTACATCTGGAGAAATCTCTCTCACGGATTTTGAAGTACAAAGTAGTTCAACGTTTTCAAATTTGGAATAAAATTTAGCTGCATTTGAGCCAAGTAAACCGCTTGAACCGGTAATTAATATTCTTTTCTTTATTATATCGTAATTATAATTCATCACCTATTTGTTTCATATTTTCAACATCATTACAAGATGCTGCAAATGCCGATGCTCTGTTAGCTTTTAATAATATATTATTTATTGAATTACCTTTAATATAATTATAAAAGAACACGCTCCCAAAAATATCACCGTAACCGACAGATGCTGCCGCTTTTACTTTTTTTGCTGAATGAAACATCGATGCTATTTCATTTCCGCTTTTAAAATAGATTTTTGCACCTTTATCTCCCATAGTTTTAATTAAATATTTAACACCTCTATTGAGGAGTAATTCCGCTGTTTTTATATCATTTTTTTCATCCAATAGACAGGAAAACTCAATTTCATTTACTTGTATTATATCAACATTTTTTGCCCATTCTGAAAAATTAGGAATCACTCTGAATTCTCGCTTCATATCTTTACCTATTCTACGCGCCATAGAATGAACATCAAGATAAATAGTTCCTTTAAATTCAGAACGAATTCTTTTGAGTTGTCCAAGGCTAATATCAAATCCTGTTATCATATTTATTAGAATACCGTCGAACTCATTTAGCACATTATATTTAACAAACAACGCCGAATTTATACTGTCATATTTTTCATCTCTTTCCCTGTCATTAAAAATATTTAATGTAACTGTCGGTATTAAGTTACTCCAAGTCAGATATTTTTTATTAACTTTATCATATTCATTTGCAAAATATTTATAACTGTTTCTTGAAACAGATGAAATTAAATAAAATTCATCTTCAGGCCCTTTTATATAATTAAATCCAAACACACTATAATAAATACCGCCTGCTTGTATTTTTACATTATTTTTAGTGTTTATTTTATCAACAACAGATTGTCCGATAATTAGGATTTTCATTACCATTTATCAAATATTAATTGAAATAAAATAATAAGGTTATTATTATAGAAAGTTAAATTAGAACAGTTTTACACAAAAGAAAAATATTATAATCAAAAGAGGAAAATAATGAGAAGATTAAATTTAATTCTGTTTTTTTTATTTACGTTTTTTTCAATCGGTATATTTTCGCAGGATGTAAGTGAAATAATTACTGAATTAAATATCAAAATAAATCTTGAAGTACTTGCTTCCGATTTATTTGAAGGACGAGAATCTACAACTCGTGGAGAAAAACTTGCACAGCTTTATATTATAAGTCAGTTAAAAAAAGCAGGAGTAAAACCATTTTTTGAAAACGAATCTTTTCTAAACCCATTTGATTTGAATGTTGAAAAAACGGATGAAAATTCTAAATTATCTTTTATAACAGAAGGTGTATCTACTGAGTTAAAATTTATAGATGATTTTTTCTTTGGCAGAGGTTCTAATCCTGAAAATCTTAAACCATCTTATAAATTAGTCTTTACCGGTTACGGAATTACTGCACCGGAATTTGATTACGACGATTATAAAGATATCGATGTAAAAGGAAAATTTATACTGATTTTGGATGGTGAGCCTGTTAGTGAAAATGAAGATTTCTTTAATGGAAAAGAAAAATCTAAATTTTCAAGTAGGAGAAGCAAAATAGAAAACGCAAAAAAACACGGCGCTGCGGGAGCGTTAATACAAGCAAATAAACGCACTCTCTCTTTCTGGCCAAAACTCGCTGGATTCCTTAAAAGACCAAGTTTCAGCCTGCCATCTAAAAAGAAGGTAGATAAACAAGATTTTATTTTTGCTTATTTAAATAAAGCTTCCTTTAAAAAATTACTTGCAACACAAAATATTGATTTTGATAATTTACTTGAGGAAATAAAAGAAGATAAAGAAACAGAAGCTGTAGAGTTTGACGGTGTCTTAAAGTTTGATTTCAACAAAAGCAAAGAAGTAAGGCAAAGTTCAAATATAGTTGGTTTTATTGAAGGCAATGACCCAATTTTAAAAAATGAATATGTCGCTATTGGTGCACATTATGACCACCTCGGTGTTATCAAAGGTAAAGTATATAACGGTGCTGACGATGACGGTTCCGGCACTGTTACAATTATGGAAGTCGCTAAAATTCTTGCAAGAACAAAAGCAAATAAAAGATCTGTATTAATTGTATTCCACGCGGGAGAAGAAAAAGGACTTCTCGGTTCGCGTTATTTAACAGATAATCTTCAGCTTATAAAAGACAAAAAGTTAGTAGCACAAATTAATTTAGATATGATTGGTAGAATGGCAACGGATTCAATATTTTCCATTGGTTCAGATAAACTGAGTTCCGAAATGAAAAGTATTGTAGAAGATGTAAATTCAAAAACCGTAAAATTTCATTTGGATTATAAGTATGACGACCCAAATGACACAAACAGATTTTATTATAGAAGCGACCATTATAATTATGCAAAACATGGAATACCAATTGTGTTTTTCTTTGATGATATGAGAAAAGATTACCACAAGGATACTGATGAAGTGGATAAAATTAATTTTAAAAAGTTAAAAAAAATGTCTTGGCTGGTTTATGGAATTACTTTGCGTATTGCTAATTTAGACCATAAATTAATTGTCGATAAACCAATACCGAAAGAATAATTATTTTTCGGTAATTTGTTATATCTTTTTAAAAATAACTAAAAATATCTAATATGAAAATAGCAATCACTTGTTACCCTACTTACGGAGGAAGTGGCGCAATTGCAACAGAACTTGGAAAGGCATTGGCTTTAAAAGGACACCAGGTTCATTTTATAAGCTATGCCAGACCTTTTAGACTTGGAGAGTTCGTCGAAAATATTGTTTTTCACGAAGTTGAAATGAGCAACTATCCGTTATTTGAGCACTCAATGTACAGCTTAGCTCTTGCAAGTAAAATGGTAGAAGTAGCAGAATATGAAAAAATAGACCTCTTGCATGTTCATTATGCAATACCACATGCTGTCAGTGCATATCTTGCAAAACAGATGCTTAAAAACAAAAGTGATATTAAAATAATTACAACACTTCACGGAACTGACATAACTCTTGTGGGATTAGAGCCTTCATTTTTACCTATGGTAAAATTCAGCATTGAACAAAGCGATGGTGTTTCTGCTGTTTCAAGATTTTTAAAAGAAAAAACTCTTACTAATTATAATATTGAAAAAGATATTACCGTAATAAATAATTTTATTGATATCGATCTTTATAAGCCCAATGGTACATCAAAATTAAGAGAACATATAGCACCTAACAATGAAAAAATAATAGTTCATACTTCAAATTTCAGACCAGTAAAAAGAGTGCCTGAAACTATAAGAATTTTAGAAAAAGTAAGAAAAGAGATCCCTGTAAAATTAGTTTTAGTCGGAGATGGACCGGACAGATCTGAATGTGAAAGACTTTGCAGAGAGCTAAATTTATGCGATCACACAAAATTTTTAGGTAAGCAGAACGGATTAGTAGAAATATTAAATGCTTCCGATCTATTTTTAATTCCTTCTCAATCCGAAAGTTTTGGTTTAGCAGCTTTAGAAGCTATGTCCTGTGGGTTACCTGTTGTAAGTTCAAGTGTAGGCGGATTACCGGAACTTATAAATCATAACGAAACCGGATATATTGCAGAAATAGGTGATATTGACAGAATGTCTAAATATGTTATTGAACTTTTTACAAATAAAAGAAAATATGACCTGTTCTCAAAAGCATCCCGCAAACGTGTTGAAGAAAATTTTGATAAAGAAATAGTAATACCTGAATACGAAAAATTTTACAACAAAATTTTAAACGATTAAATTAGTAAAAACATTAATTTATTAAAGCAGAAAAGTTTTAAAAATATAATTAAAATCTGTTTGGTTTTATGATTGAATGTATGTATGAAATTAAATATGACAATTTATATTTGTTTTTAAAATTTACTGCTATCATCCATACACCACCGAAGGTGGACATTCATTCATACCTTCCATATAATTAGAGATACAATTTTAGTTTGTAAACTTTAATCATTTAGAATATCACCAAATGAAAATATATTGTTCGGGTCCGATCAGCAGTAACACCAACTACCAACATTTCTACTTAGAAATTATAAAACATGTTAATTCTCTTAATCACATAGCATTCTCACAATTAAATAATGATTTTCATACACCGGATAACATCACAGATTCTGAAATATTTATACGTGATATTAATTGGATAAATCACAGCAAATTATTGATAGCAGAAGTTTCCAGCTCAAGCACAGGTGTTGGATATGAAATTTCCTATACTCTTCATCAAAAGAAAATTCCAGTACTTGCTCTCGCCCATATCAATGTTAAAAGAGTAACCGCAATGCTTACAGGTTGTGATAATGAACTGTTAACATTAAAAAGATACACTGACCGGAATGAGTTAAAAAATATTATTACAAATTTTATCTCAACCTATAACAAAAATTAAATTTAATTGAACGAAAAAGAATTTATAAATAAATGGAAGTCAGAAATTAGTAAAGAGAGATTAAAAGTATTTCCTGATGATTTTCTAGTAAATGAAACTTGTATTGAGTTTGAATTAAAAGAGAAATCTCTGATTATTGGTGATGAATTTTTTGGTAAATATGAAGTGTTGGAAATTGGGGGAAATATCTTTCTTCAAGTTGATAATTATCACCAAGCTAAATATTTGGTATATGCCAGCAGAAAAAAAATTAATAAAGTAAGAATACCAAACAATTTTTTAGAATTAAAAAGTGTTTTAACCGAATACGAAAAATATCTCGATTCAATATTAATTAAAATTCAATCGGATTATAAAAAGACCTTTAAGTCAAATGCCAATCTACACTCGATTACAAACGAAGTGTTTCATTCTTTAAATCTTACCAGGTACTAAGAGAAACCTTTTGAGCATTTTAAACAACGAAATAAGAGAATACTTAACTTCTTTATACGGTAAAAGTTCTGAAAAGAAATATGAAGAATTTATAAAAAAAGAACCCTCCATCTATTTAAGAGTTAATTTATTAAAAACTAATAAATTAGATTTAATCAATTCTCTTAAAAAACAATACGGAGTTATATGTAGAGAAATTGAAAACATCCCAAATGCCCTGAAAGTAATTGAAGGAAAAAAAATTGTTGGAAAAACATTACAGCATGTTACTGGTAAATTTTATATTCAGGGTTTGTCATCAATGATTCCTCCTTTAGTTCTTTCACCCTCTCCCTATGATAAAGTACTAGATTTATGTGCAGCACCAGGTTCTAAAACTACCGGACTAGGTGAAATGATGAACAACACCGGGACATTGATTGCAAACGAGATACAGCAAAGCCGCATAAATATGCTTGTATATAATATTGATAGAATAAATTTAATTAATACCGCTGTTACACATAATAGGGGCGAATGGCTGAGTAAATATTTCACTGAATATTTTGATAAAATTCTTGTGGATGCGCCTTGCAGCGGACTTGGAATAATTCATAAAAAGAGTGAAGTAAATGATTGGTGGTCCCTTAAAAGAGCTAAATTATTAGGAGAATTACAATTCAAACTTTTAATATCGGCAATAAAAATGACAAGGGTTGGAGGTGAGATAGTTTACTCCACATGTACACTTACGCCCGAAGAAAATGAAATTGTTTTAAATAAATTTTTAGAAAAATATCCTGTTGAAGTCAGTGAAATAAAACTGCCGGTAAAATCACATCCCGGTTTTACTGAATATAAAGGATTAAATTTACATCCATCGTTATCTCTTGCAAGACGTATTTTACCATGGGAGAATGATTCAGACGGATTTTTCATAATAAAACTTATTAAAACGGATCATACTAATTCACCAGTACAAGTAAAGACTAAAATTAAATCAAAAATAATCAATGCTAACAGTCAAAAATTAAAAGCACATTTATCTAATATTTATGAGGATTTTGGAATAGATAAAGATGTAATGGATAATTATAAATTTACGTTGAACGGAAACAATATTTTTTTCATCAATAAATATTTTGATGTTGAAAATCTTGATATGTTTCATAGGTTTGGAATTAGGTTTGGTAAAATTGATAATCACGGTAAAACCATCCTACACTCTCAGGCAGCAGAGATATTAGAGAAATATATAATTAGAAATATTTACGAACTAAAAACTTTGAACGAGCTGAAAATCTATATTGGAGGGGGAACAATTAAAGGTGTTTTAATGCAAGGCAGGCAATGTGTTGTTAAATATAACAGCTATCTTTTAGGTACTGCAGCTTTAACACAAAATGGTTTAAAGAGTAGATTTCCCCGTGCAAAAAGAACACAAAACATTTTAATAAAAGAATAAAAATATTTATGAATATTATTATCTACGGAACTAAAAAGTGCAACGATACAAAGAAAGCACAAAGATTTTTTAATGAAAGAAACATCCCATTTCACTTCAGGGACTTAAGTGAAAAAGAATTGGCAAAAGGAGAGTTTGATAATATCAGTTCAAAAATACCGATTGAAGAATTGATTGATAAAGATGGAAAACAATATAAAAAACGAGGGTTAGAATTTATGGTTTTTAATGTAGAAGAAGAATTATTGGAAGATGCTTTGTTGATAAAAACACCTATTGTCAGAAACGGAAATAATTTTACACTTGGTAATGAATCTGATATTTGGAAAGAGTGGATAAAAAATAATTAACCCCGATTTTTAGATCGGGGCAGAAAAATAATTGAAAGAAGAAGTCGTTTCACTTTACAAATAATTATTACACATCATAATAAAGAGCAAACTCGTAAGGGTGCGGCTGCAGTGCCATTGGTTTTATTTCTTTATCAATTTTATAATCAATCCAGGTTTTAATTACATCCTCTGTAAAAACATCACCCTTTAACAAATATTCGTGATCATTAGTTAGAGCATCCAAAGCTTCTTCTAAAGAAGCTGGCGTTGAAGGTATATCCTTAAGTTCTTCCGGAGCCATATCATAAATATCTTTTTCCAACGGGTCACCAGGATCTATTCTGTTCATAATTCCATCAAGCCCTGCCATCATAATTGCTGAAAAAGCAAGATAAGGATTACACGATGGATCCGGACACCTGAATTCAACTCTTTTTGATTTTGGGTTTGCCGAGTACATAGGTATCCTTACCGATGCACTTCTATTTCTTTGTGAATAAGCTAAGTTGACAGGTGCTTCATAACCAGGGACTAATCTTTTATAAGAATTTGTTGTAGGATTTGTAAATGCTAATAAGGAAGGTGCATGTTTTAATATACCTCCAATAAAATACAGTCCCATTTCACTTAATCCTGCATAACCTGTACCGGCAAATAAAGGTTTACCTTTTTTCCAGAAACTAATATGTACGTGCATTCCGCTGCCGTTATCACCCATAATCGGCTTAGGCATATACGTTGCCGTTTTGTTATGTTTTTTGGCAGTATTTTTTACAATATATTTAAACATCAATAATTGATCTGCAGCTTTTAATAAAGGTTCAAATTTGAGATCGATTTCACATTGTCCGCCGCTTGCAACTTCGTGATGCTGAGCTTCCACTTCAATTCCGGCATCAATTAAATTCATTACCATTTCGTTTCGTAAATCATTTAATGAATCTGTTGGTGGAACTGGAAAATAACCCTCTTTGTATCGTGGTTTATATCCCAAATTAGGACCTTCATCTGTACCGCTGTTCCACCTGCCTTCTACGGAGTCAACTTTATAAAAACAGCCGTTCGGTGTAGAATCAAATCGAACATCATCAAAAACAAAAAATTCTGCTTCAGGACCAAAGTAAGCAGTGTCTGCAATACCAGTTGATTTTAAATATTCTGTAGCTTTTAATACTATATTTCTCGGGCACCTTGAATATCTCTCTTTCGTTGCAGGCTCATAAACATCACAAATTAAACTTATTGTAGGTGCTTCTATAAACGTGTCTACAAACATTGTATTAGCGTCAGGTATAATTAACATATCACTATCATTTATGTTTTTCCAACCTCTAATTGAAGAACCGTCAAACCCCAAACCGTCAGAAAAAGTATTTTTATCCAACTGATTAGCAGGTATAGTAAAATGCTGCCATTGCCCAGGAAAATCCATGAATTTCATATCGATGAATTTGATATTATTAGTTTTTACAAAACTTAATATCTTATCAATTTGCGTGAGTTTTTTTCCCATTTGTTTACCTTTTATAATTTATTAATAAAATTAAATATCTATCTCTGTTGTTTCTTTTATTGT
>JADFGB010000294.1 GCA_022567875.1 Bacteroidota bacterium
GAAAAGTTGGTTTAAATTTTTAGTAGATTAAATAATTTAACGTAAAACAAATAATGACTATCAAATATCAACAGTAATATTGTTAGTAAAACTAATGAAACAGAGTAGACCTGTAATTGGCATTACAACTGACTATAAAGATAAATATTACGGAATTGAAAAAACTTATTCTGCAGCAATCGCAAGCCGTGGTGGTTTACCTATATTGATTCCCTCTTTAAACAGTAATAAAAGAGTTCTTAAAGAATTGATTAATACCATAGACGGCGTACTGATTCCAGGCTAAAGGGATATGGATCCAAAATACTACAAACAAAAACCACATAGAAAATTAAACCCGATGAGCAAAGAAAGAACCGCGTCAGAATATATAGTTATTGAACAATGCCTAAAAAACGGCATACCAATTTTTGGAATATGCGGAGGAATGCAGTGTATAAACGTATTTTTTGGCGGCTCTCTCTACCAGGATATCCAGTCACTGCTGCCTAAAGCGCTAAATCATGGAAAGGGCTCTATTCACTTAGTGGAAATTTTAAGCGGAACACCAAGCCAAATTTTAGTTGGAGAACCAACTAAATCCACTTCACCCTTTGCTCTTAATTCTAGGTCTTTCTTCTCATCTATAAGTGTGGCTTCCCCTGTCCGTAGGACATATTCAGTTAACCCTTTACCAAGTTTTTTAGGTGGTTGCGGTGGGTCAATTTCATCAACAAAATAGGGAAAGGATAATAATTTTGATTTTTCATTGTAAAGAGCAATATATATATTCTTAACTGTAATTAACTCTGAAATTATATTATGTATTTTTTTGTAAAGTGCCTTCATATCAGATGCAGTGTAAGTGCACTCGGATATACTAAGAAGTGCATTATGCATACGCTCAGCTTTTTTCCGGTTTGTAATATCTCTCCAAACTGTGTAAAGTATTTTTTCATCTGCGTTAATAGAAATATCCGTTAGCAGAACCTCTACAGGAAATACTTCACCATCAGCTTTTTTATGATCCCATTCAAAACGGTGAGTCCCTTTTTTAAAAGCTATTCTCATCATTTTATCCGCTTTCTCAAATGAAGGTTTTCCGTCAGGTTGAAATTCAGGAGATAATTCTGAAGGGTGTGTATCTAAGAGTTCTTTTTTGGTTTTATAACGGAGCATTTTTACAGTTGCTGCATTACAATCTATAAATTTACCGTTTTTTATAATTAAGATAGGATCATCTGATTTATCAAATATAAGATTACTATATATATTATTAATCTTTTCGATTTTATCTCACCCTATAATGAATACTATTTGCATTTATTTTAAAAGAATTTTCTTTTTTTATTAAGATTCTTTACAACTTTTATTAAAAAGAAAGCAAAAAATCCCAATAGAGATAACGCAATATCTTGTTCTTTAATTGCAAATACTTCCCTTGAATCTAAAATAAGTAAAAATACTTTTAAAAGCACATCCGTTATTAAAAAAATAATGAAACCGTAAAGTCCATACATAAACGGATTAATGATAAAACTATATATAAAATGCGAGATATTTGTTCTGACTAAATACATAACTATCGCCTTCTTTGATAACTGTGTTCCTTGATAATAATCGCAATAATTATTCCATTTTAAAAAGTTGGTTAATGATTTATTTATAAATATTGGAAGAAGTAAAGATGTAATTATTACCGATTAATATGTAATAATTACTTGTAATAAGTCTATTTTTTAATTTTGATAATGATTTTATTGCTCGAATTTCTTTAAAACAAAAAACCCCGAAAACGAATTATTCTCGAGGTTTTTAAGTGGGCCCAGATGGACTTGAACCACCGACCCTCTGATTATGAGTCAGATGCTCTAACCAACTGAGCTATGGGCCCAACAAAATTTTATTTTTTACCTATCTTACATATTCAATCATTGCTCTAACTCCGTCTTCTCCCTATATCTGTCTACTTCCTTTGGTCTTCGCCGGACAGGCAACTGAGCTATGTACCATAAAAATTAAGATACCAAAAATAATATTTATAAAAACATTTTGCAATTAAAAAAGAATATAATTTTTTACAAAAACATATTATTCTTCTTTCAATTCTTTATATGCTTTCAGCAGTCTATGTTTGGTCTCCAGTAAATCCTGTGATATCACTTTTACATCACCCAAAACAGGCATAAAATTAGTGTCTCCGTTCCAGCGTGGTACAATATGGAAATGAATGTGATTTGCAATACCGGCACCGCTTATTTTACCTATGTTTGCACCTAAATTAAAGCCATCCGGTTTCGCAAATTTTTGTAATGCTTTTTTTGCTAATTGCAGCTTGCGCATAATTTCTACATTTTCTTCGTCTGTTAAATCATTAAAATCGGAAGTATGTCTGTAAGGTACAACCATTAAATGCCCATTATTATAAGGGTACAAATTTAACACTGTAAAAGTCTTATCGTCTTTATCAATCAAAAGATTTTTTGGCTCATCCACATCAAGTTTTGAAAGACCGCAAAAAACACATTCGTCTGATTCATTAGTCTGTTTAATATTATCAATATACTGGGACCGCCATGGTGACCACATTTTTTTCATATATTATTGATCCTAATAAATCTTTTGTTTAATTCCCTTCTTCTTTTGCTTTTTTATATTCTTCAATTATTTTATTCTCAACTTCTCTTGGAACATCTTCATAGTTAGCAAAATGTCTTTTATGCATTCCTCTTCCTTGAGTTAAACTTCTTAAGTTAGAAGAATATTTATACAGTTCGGCTAATGGCACATTTGATTTAATCACTTGGAAATGTCCATAAGAATCAATACCTAATATT
>JADFGB010000295.1 GCA_022567875.1 Bacteroidota bacterium
TTTAATGGATGTATCAAACAAGTTTAATTATTTACTTATGGCAACAGGTAATAAATCAGAATTAGCTATGGGCTATTGTACATTATACGGCGATATGTCGGGTGGTTTATCAGTAATTGGAGATTTATATAAGTCCGAAATTTATTCGTTAACAAAATTTATTAACAAAGATGAAGAAATAATACCTAATGAAATAATAAATAAAGATCCTTCAGCGGAGTTAAAAGAAAATCAGAAGGACCAGGATACATTACCTCCATATGATTTTTTAGATAAAGTGTTAAAAATGTATCTTGAAGACAACAAAGAATGTGAAGAAATAAAATCTATACTCGGTAATGATGAAGATGTTTGCAGCATCTTGGACATTGTTGATAAAAACGAATTTAAAAGAAGACAGGCTGCACCTGCATTAAGGGTTTCAATTAAAGCCTTTGGTTACGGTAGAAGATATCCAATTGTTCAAGGCTGGAGAAAAAATTAGGTAAATTCTTTTTCCAATTTCAATTTTAAAAAATTATACCATATGAAACGTTCATGATTCCAAGCAGACACACAAGATGAAAATATAAAAAACTTTCGAGGTTTCCCGCCACAGCGGGCAAGTTAAAACCTCGAAGGTTTGAACACGATTTTGGAAAACTAAAATTATAAACAGATGAAAAAAACAGCTATAAAAATTACTTTAATATTAATATTTGCAGTCTTTAATTTATATGGACAACTATTCAATAAAGATGTTATACAAATAAAAACTTTTAATTCTTTTGATAAGATTTATCAAAACAGTGAATTTTTATTAGCCCTAAAAATAAATGTGGATGAAGGGTGGCATATAAATTCCAATACACCAAATGAAGATTATTTAGTCCCAACTAAACTTAGTATTTTATCCAAAGATGGAATTATTGAAAAAGTTGATAAAATATTATACCCGGAACCGGAGGATATCCAACTTGCATTCTCAAAAATTCCTTTATCGGTTTGGCAAGGGGAAGCTTTAATTGGTGCTAAAATAAAATTAAAAGATAATGTTAAACCCGGAAAATATAAGCTAATTGTTAATCTTGATTATCAGGCTTGTAATAATAATACTTGTCTTGCACCAAGCAATATTGTTGATACTTTAGAAATTGAAGTAGTAAATAATACCGTTCCCACAAATCAAATAAATCAATCTATATTTAATTCTCTAAAACTGACTATTGATAATACAAAATATAATGGAAATGATGAGGGCTTTATTTCTGATATGCTGGAAAGTAATGGATTATTATTAGGTTTATTATTTGTATTTATCGGCGGACTTGCTCTTAATTTAACACCCTGCGTTTATCCATTAATCCCAATTACAATCGGTTATTTCGGAGGACAAAGTGAGGGCAGTACTAAAAAGTTATTTTTTATGGGATTATTGTTTGTCCTAGGCATGTCTATAACATATTCTATTATTGGTGTAGTAACTTCGCTAACCGGTGCTCTTTTCGGTTCGTTGCTTCAAAATATGTATGTTATTTTGTTCATTGTTCTTGTTTTTATAGTTATGTCATTAGGAATGTTCGGTGTTTATGAATTTAAATTACCTGATAGTTTGGTTACAAAAGCAGGAGGTGCAAAGGGTGGAATGTTTGGAGCTTTTTTTATGGGGCTAACAATGGGAATAGTAGCTGCGCCTTGTATTGGACCATTTGTAATTGGGTTAGTTACATTAGTAGCTGCAAAAGGCGACCCATTATATGGTTTTATAATGTTCTTTGTCCTCTCACTTGGTTTGGGATTACCATACTTATTTTTAGCAATATTTTCAGGAAAAATTAAACAATTACCACGAGCAGGGGAATGGATGGATGCAGTAAAACATATTTTTGGTTTATTGTTATTAGGGATGGCACTTTATTTTCTTCTTCCCCTTCTTCCAAAATCTTTTTCAGGTTATGTGATGCCTGTATTTCTATTTATATCGGCAGTTTATATTTTATTTATTGATAAACTGGCTAACAACATTAAAGGATTTAGAATTTTCAAAATTGTATTTTCAATAATAATATTAGGAGTTGGTGTTTATCAAATATTACCATCTAATGAGATTACTATTGATTGGAAGGATTATTCGGAAGCAAATTTGATAACAAGTAAAAATAATGGAAGGCCTGTACTTATAGATATTTATGCAGATTGGTGTATCCCCTGTAAAGAACTTGATCATTTTACTTTTTCTGATCCAAGAGTTGTAGAAATTTCTAAGAAGTTTGATAATTACAAAGCTGATATGACACACACTCTTTCACCTGAGGTGGAAAAAATTAGAACTAAATATAAAATAATTGGTGTTCCCACATTATTACTGATTAACTCAGAGGGAGATGAAGTGAAAAGAATAACAGGTTTTGTACCTCCTGAAGAATTTTATAAATATTTGAGTGAAGTAAAATAAGAGGGAAAATTTTCAAATAAATATCTTACTTAATAATACTGTTGACAATCAATGAGTACTTATTTAATTTTCTTAAATAGATTAATCGTAGAAAACTTGAAGAAGGCAAATCCAGCTTTAGCTGAGGATTTACATTTAGAATTTGAGAAAGTAGATTTAGATAGTACAGAAGATAAGATGGCTTATGGGCCAGAGTTATATAATTCAAATATCATAACAAAGAATGAGCTAAGAGAAATTCTAGGAATGAAGAAGTTAGAAGGTGGAGATAAGTTTGCAAAAGACGAAATTAAACCTATGGCATTTGGAGCACCTAAAGGTAATTTTAGTGAAACATTTGCTGAAGCAAGAAAGATTCACGTATTAGCTAAGAAAGGAGA
>JADFGB010000296.1 GCA_022567875.1 Bacteroidota bacterium
GCCGATCTTCAGGACGACCCGGCCGAGATCCCCAAATTCCTGGCCAAAATGGAACACGACCTGGACGTAGTAAGCGGCTGGAAAAAGGTCCGACACGATCCCTGGCACAAGGTCGTCCCCTCGCGGATCTTCAATGTCCTGGTCAGCGGCCTGACCGGGGTGAAGCTGCACGATCATAACTGCGGCATGAAGTGTTACCGGCACGAGGTGATCCGTGAAGTCCGGCTTTACGGAGAGCTTCATCGTTATGTACCGGTATTAGCAAAATGGCAAGGCTATAAAATATCAGAAATTGTTGTAAAACATCATCCGAGAAGATATGGCAAAACGAAATTTGGAATTTCAAGATTCTTCAAAGGGTTCATTGATTTAATTACAGTTCTTTTTGCAACACGTTATATTAAACGTCCTATGCACTTCTTCGGATTTTTGGGAGCATTTTCTTTTTTAATTGGTTTAGTAGTAAACGGTTATTTAACTTACCAGTGGATTATAGGAATTCCTTTGAGCAACAGACCAATGCTATTTTTGGGTATACTTTTGATTATTGTTGGTGTTCAGTTATTCTCTGTCGGTTTATTGGGAGAAATTTTGGTTCACAATACAATGGATGAAAAAGAATATCTAATTAAAGATAAAGGATAATTCTTGTTATGAATTTAACTTTTTAATTTAATATCCCTCTTTATATTTTCTTTTATGAATATCACAATACTTTCGCCTGCATACCCTTTAAGGGGAGGAATAGCAAATTTTGCTAGTTCATTGTACAGCGAACTTATTAAAGGAAATGATGTAAATGTAATTTCTTATAAAAAGTTGTATCCTTCATTTTTGTTCCCTGGTAAAACTCAAAACGAATTAGATAAAACATCTGTAAACATAAACGCAGAAAATTTAGTTGATTCCACTAACCCATATAATTGGAGGAAAGTCGGTAGAAAAATAAAGTATGATAATCCCGATTTATTGATAATTCAATTTTGGCTTCCTTTTTTTGCACCTTGTTTAAAGACAATATCTAAAATTGTTAAACAGAACAAGAAAACACAAATATTGGCTATCTGTCATAATATCATCCCACACGAAAAAAGACCTGGAGATGTTTTCTTAACAAAATTATTTTTTAAGTATGTGGATAAATTTATTTTACTTTCAAACAAAGTTAAGGATGAGTTGTTATCAATAAAAAAAGAATCAACAAACACTGTTATTCCCCACCCAGTTTATTCTAAATTCGGTGAGCCTGTTACTAAAGATAAAGCAAAATTGCATTTGAATATTCAAAATGAAAGAGTAATCCTTTTTTTTGGATTTATTCGTAACTACAAAGGATTAGATGTTCTTCTAAAGGCTTTATCTCTTATTGATAAAAAAGAGAAGATTAAATTACTCATAGCCGGGGAGTTTTATTCAAATGAACACGAATACAAACAATTAATAAATGAACTAAATATTAAAGAATCTATAATTTTAAACACAGATTTTATTCCGGCATCAGAAGTCAAATATTATTTTTCTGCTTGTGATGTAGCAGTTTTACCTTACAAAAATGCTTCTCAAAGCGGTATTGCACAAATAGCTATGAACTTTAACAAGCCTGTCATCGCATCAAATGTTGGAGGATTATCAGAAGTTGTGATAAATGATAAAACAGGATTACTTGTTGAAAGCAACAACCCGAAGAAATTGGCAGAGACAATAAAAAATTATTATAAAAATAATCTTGAACAGAAATTTGCTAATAACATTATTCTTGAAAAAGATAAATACAGTTGGAGTAATTTTTCAAACCAATTATTAAATTTTGTAAATGAATAAATGAACTACGATCCTATAAAAGATATATTTGCCGAAACAATTAAAAAAATACCTATCCTTAGAATAATTTTTTACCGGTTACTTGATTTATTTTTTCTTCGTTCTTGGTATGTAAGGAGAGAGCTTAAAAATATTCGTAGAATAACAAACAATAAAAAATTATCTGTTTATGATGCCGGTTGTGGATTTGGACAGTACACATACTATATAAACAAAAAGTTACAACCTTGTTCAATTTACAGTGTTGATGTTAAAGAAGATTGGATAAAGGACTGTAAAATATTTTTTAATTCAAGAAAAATTGATAATGTGAATTTCGGAATAGAAGACCTAACAAAAATCGGTTATCAAAATAAGTTCGACCTTATATTATGTGTTGATGTTATGGAACATATAGAAGATGACAGGCTTGTATTCCAAAACTTTTATAACGCACTTAAAAAAAACGGATTTTTATTAATCAATACTCCTTCTGTTTACGGCGGCAGTGATGTCCACAATAATGAAGGAGAAAGCTTTATCGGCGAACATGCAAGAGACGGATATTCGCCGGAAGATCTTAGAGATAAACTTGAACCACTCGGATTTACGATTGAAGAGATAAAATTCACTTATGGATTTTGGGGTGACAAAGCATGGAGATTAGGAATTAAAACACCCATGAGACTTTTAAATTTATCAAAATTATTTATCTTAATTCTTCCACTATATTTTTTGATAACTTTTCCTTTTACTTTTGCAATGATGTTTGTAGATTATAAAAGCGATAATAAAATCGGTGCGGGAATAAATTTATTAGCAAAGAAATCCGTCAGCTGAAGGATAAAAAATTAGATTTTCAAAAGTTCTAAAGTATTATGCCAAAAGAAAAAAAAACCAAAAAAAATAAACAAAAGACACAAACTAATTTTATTAATTCATTTAACTTTGATGAATTCATCCCAAAAAAATATCACACATTAGCTGTCACGTTAACAATTATAATTTT
>JADFGB010000297.1 GCA_022567875.1 Bacteroidota bacterium
TTTTGTGATCAAAAAAAAATTAGTCACTTTTTTTTGCTCTTAAGTGCCAATCAACAAGTGTACGAGCCTGTTTTTCTGTAAATCCTTTAACTTTTTTATCTCCCTTTTTACCAAGCGATGTTATTTGATAAGTAACAATTAAATCACTACCATTCTTGATTTCATTAATCTTCAACCTTACATTTGTTACAAAACTCTCAGGTACAATCTTTACTATTTCCATCCTAAATTCTTCAGGTTCATATTTTGTTATTATCCAAAATGCTTTTCCTTCATCATTAGTGGTTGTAAAAATACAATCCAGTTCAGCTAAGCCAGAATTAGAAATTATTTCGTCAGGTAACCAGCCGTTTACCCAATCTATTTCTCTGTTAGGGCCCAACAGAGGGAACACAATTAAGGGATTAGCTTTTATTTTTTGTGTATATGTATGACTAACTCTTTTTGGTTTTGTGATTTTCATATTACCTCTACAAATTTGTTTATTTTTAAAATCTAATGCATTTGCTTTTAGACTAACTGCACACAACAACAATATCTATACTTGAAACAGTAATACTATAAATTCCTTATCCTTTAAAAATTACACTATTTAAAATTGTAATAAAATACATTAAGGGAAACTAATTTGTTAAATTTTAGTTTCTATATAAATGATTTTATATTTTATTATTATTTAATATATTACTCGTAAAATTTTGAGGTTGAATTGAAATCAATCATATTATTATTTATAGTCTTTATTTTCCATTCTTTTATAAACCTTCCTATTTTCTCACAGGCTAATATTGGCAGAGACATAAATATTCTAAAAATGGTAAACAGTGTTTCTTCGGAAAGAATTAAAAAAAATATTGAAAAGCTTGTTGGTTTTAAAACAAGACATACACTTAGCAAAACCGACAGCGATACTCAAGGTATTGGCGCTGCAAGAAGATGGGTAAAAAAATCTTTTGAACAATATGCAAAAAACTCAAACGGAAGAATGGAGGTTTATTTTGATTCTTTTACGCTTAAACCGGACGGCAGAAGAATTAACAGGACGGTTGAGCTAAAAAATGTTATTGCAAAATTAAATGGAACAGATAAAAATGACGACAGAATATTAATTGTCAGCGGACATTTAGATTCCAGGAATTCAGATATTATGGATACAACCGGCTTTGCCCCCGGTGCTGATGATGATGCTTCGGGTGTTGCTGTAGTAATGGAACTGGCAAATATTTTATCCAAAAATAAATTCCCGTCAACTATTTTGTTTGTTGCTTTCTCAGGCGAAGAACAAGGGCTATACGGGTCTAAACATTTGGCGAAAAAAGCCAAAAATGAAAAATGGAACATTACCGCTGTCTTTAATAATGATATGGTTGGCGGTAACAATACAAGCGGAACAAATTTATTAACAAATGAAAAAGTAAGAATTTTCAGCGAGGGTGTACCCGCATTTGAAACAGAACAAATGGCAAAAATAAGAAAATACTTAAGTAGTGAAAATGACAGCAGGTCCAGACAACTTGCAAGATATATTAAAGAAATCGGAGAAAAATATGTCGATCAAATTGAGGTAAAATTAATTTATAGAAAGGACAGATTTTTACGCGGCGGCGACCATATTCCTTTTAATAATGTGGGTTTTACTGCTGTTAGATTAAGTGAAATGCACGAAAATTATTATCATCAGCATCAAAATGTTATAATTAAAGACGGAATTGAATACGGAGATCTTCTGAAATTTGTGGACTTCAATTACATTAAAAAAATTACACAGATCAATTTATCTGCTTTGACAAATTTGGCACTTGCTCCGAAAGCACCGAATAATGTAAGAATTGATGTCAGCAAATTGACAAATTTTTCAACACTTTTATGGGACAAATCAACTAACGACAGGACAAAAGGATATAATATTTTAATTAGGGAAACATCTTCTTCAATTTGGCAAAAGAAAATTTTTACAGAAGATTCTACTATTATTATCCCCTATTCAAAAGACAATTTTTTATTTGGGGTTCAAACTGTAGATAGTAAAGGACACACAAGTTTACCGGTAATCCCGGTTCCGTATTTTAAGAGAAAATAAATATTAATATGATTTTATTTAAGTTATTAAAAAAAGCCTTCATTCAAAACATTTTCAACATAAATTCCATCATATCCATATTTTTTGGCTAAATCGGTCATATGTACATCAAACTCACGATAAGCCCCAGTCCCTGCCATTAATGTGCCAGTCTTCATCATTTGTCTTTGATACTTACTGGCTGCTAAGGAAGTATTGGCCCGGTCTAATACCTTGGGATATTTAACACCCTTAATATACCTTGGACCTTTTCTAACATAAGATGAGATCATAACACCTTTAGAGCTCTTAAAGGATACGTATTGGTTTTTTACTACACCATTTAGAAATTCTTCTAGTGATGGCTTTCTTAGAGATTCGTTTAGTTCATATGCTCTCATTTTATTTCCTTGAAAATATATATTCTAAATCACTATGTTGTGTAGAAGTTCTTGTTGAATACAGGTATCCATGTTTAGATGCAAATCGGTTAATCAACGCATCATAAAGTTTAACTCTTGATTTGTCTTTATTATCCGTAGAAGATAGAAAAAATATATTATTTGGTTTCATATTAATGACAAAATCCTCAATCATTGAAATAATTATGGCAAATATTTTAATTGAATCACCCGATTCTGTTAATTTTATTGTACCACTTCTCGTAAATTCCATTCTCCAATTATTATCATCGCCAAACTGTTCTTCATCTTCAATTGATAAAT
>JADFGB010000298.1 GCA_022567875.1 Bacteroidota bacterium
CCTAAAAAAGGAAAACTAAAAAAAGAAGCCAAAAATAATATGGCCAGTAATATTAATAATTGTTTATTTAGCTTCATACATTGATTATATATTAAAATTTCGCTATAATACAGCCAAGATAATGGTAGTATGTTGAAATAAGGTCAAGTTAAGGTGATTTATCTTGACTTACCAACTTTATCTAGACTTTATCTTGACTGAAAAAAACATGAAAGAAGCTCTTACATTTGACGATGTTCTGCTAGTTCCGCAGAAATCAAACATATCGCCGAGCCAAGTTGATACCTCGGTTTTTTTGACTAAAAAATTAAAACTGGATATTCCTATTATTTCTGCGGCCATGGACACTGTGACAGAAGGCGGTATGGCAATTGCTTTGGGTAAATTAGGCGGTCTTGGCATTATCCATAAAAATATGTCAGATGCTGCCCAAGCCGCTGAGGTTAAAAAAGCTAAAGCCCAGGGAGTTAAAGTAGGCGCCTCAGTTTCAGTTGGAGAAATTGCCATCAAACGCGCTCAAGCCTTGGCCAAGGCTGGGGCGGACGTGATTGCTATTGATGTGGCCCATGGGCATTTTTATAAAGTGGCTGAAACAATCAAAAAACTACGCAAAATTTTACCAAAAAATATTTTCTCCTCTATTCCCACCTTCTTGTCGATATTATCCAACTTGTTCTGAATATTCAGCACAGGCAATATCAAAACATGGTGTGTTAAAAGGTTTAATAAAAACAACGTGGAGAATTCTTAGATGTAATCCATTTTCAAAAGGTGGATACGACCCAATAGATTAATGGAAAAAAAATGGACAAAAACACAACAATAGCATTTATACTAATAGGAACGATTTTAGTCGTTTGGCTTTACATAAATTCACCGGAGCCTCCTGTAAATCCGCAAACTACAAAACAAGATAAATCCCTGGTTAATAAAGATTATTCAAAAAGAATAGAAGAAAACAAAGCTCTAATAGAAAAGAATAAATCTTTAAAAGGAGATATTGTTAGATCTAAAAACATTAATACTTATGGAAAGTTTTTCAATTATTTTAATGAGAAAGGTGAAACGATAACGATAGAAAACGATCTTGTAAAAATTGTGTTTTCTACAAAAGGTGGGAATATTGTTAGATATTATCTTAAGAAGTTTAATAATTGGTACTCTATTGGAGCCGAAGATGATAGAAATATTGAGAAAACAAAGGTTCAATTAATTAATTATAAAAAAGGCGGATCATTAAACCTCTCTTTTATTTCTGAGGACGGAAAAGCAATAAATACCGAAAACCTTTTGTTTAGAATAGAAAACAGAAAAACTTTCTATAATGTTTCCGGCAATGATTCTTTGACAGTTGCCTTTATTTACGGCGAAGACCAAACACACTATATCAAAAAAGTCTATACTTTTTATGGAAATAAGTACAACATTAAAACAAGCATTAAGCTTGGTGGTATGAATGGTAAAATAAGCAACAATGCTTATAACTTTGTTTGGGATAACGGACTAAGAAATGTAGAATATAATTCTGTTGATGAATCAATTTCTTCAGATGCAAGCGTATACTCCGGCGGAGAAAAAACTACGATTGATGCATCGTCCGTGGGAGATGTTGAAGATAAAGAATTTAACGGAAGTATAAACTGGGTTGATATTAGGAATAAATATTTTGCAGTTATAATTATCCCGGAAGACCCATCTTCAGTTGAAGGAGCTTATTTAAGAGGCACAAGTGAAGCCCTCCCCAATGACGGAATAAAAGAAATATACAGCGCTCAAATCACTGTTCCTTTTAGAAACTTAGATTATGAGGAGATAAACTTTAATGTTTATATAGGACCTGTTGATTATGATATACTGAAAGCATACAATAAAGAATTACAAACCATTGTAGATTTCGGCACCTTCTTTGGTTTAGAAATAATTGTACGCCCAATAGCAGAATTTATTCTTTTACCGTTATTTAACTTTCTCCATATTTTTATACCTAATTATGGTTTTGTAATAGTTCTGTTCTCCATAATTATAAAATTAGTCCTTTACCCGCTTACCAAACAAAGCTTTAAGTCAATGAAAAAGATGCAGCTCCTTCAGCCTAAAATAACAGAGCTGAAAGAGAAATACGCTGACGATAAACAAAAAATTAGCAAAGAAACAATGAAACTTTATTCTACATATGGTATAAACCCGGCTGGGGGGTGCTTACCGTTGTTGTTACAAATGCCAATATTTATAGCATTGTGGGGATTATTTAAATCTGCCATTGAATTAAGACAACAGCCATTCTTCGGTTGGATAACAGATCTTTCAAGTCCTGACATTATTTACACATTATCATTTAAACTGCCGCTTGTTGGTATTAGTGAAATAAGCGGTCTGGCAATATTGATGGGCGTAACAACTTTCTTCCAACAAAAAATGAGCATTAAAGATCCTAACCAAAAAGCACTTATTTATATAATGCCTGTCTTTTTAACCCTAATGTTTATGAGCTTTCCTTCCGGTTTAAACCTTTATTATTTCTTGTTTAATGTTTTATCTATAGGTCAGCAATACATCATCAACCACAAACAAGACGGAACAGAGTTAGTTCCTGTTAAAAAGAGCAAAAGAAAATCCGATTCTTTTACCTAATGAAAATATAGAATGGGAGTCAAAAGCTGTTTTTAATCCCGGAGCTATTTTAAAAGACGGCAAAGTTTATCTTCTTTATCGCGCGATCGGAGAATACGACTCGTATATTTCGCGTTTGGGATTAGCTATAAGCAAAGACGGAATTA
>JADFGB010000299.1 GCA_022567875.1 Bacteroidota bacterium
AGATCTGTAGCGCGTATGGGATTCCTCCGAAGGAGTCCCTACGGGAGAACCTGTGATCTCCGGTAAAATTTTTTTTACCTATGTAGCGCGTACGGGATTTGAACCCGTGATCTCCGCCTTGAGAGGGCGGCGTCCTAAGCCACTAGACGAACGCGCCAATGTAAAAAACATTCCAAAAAAGCACTGACAAATATAATACTAAATTTCATTCTATTAAATTATTTACGTTAATTTATCAACTGATGATAATGTAATAAATTGATATATATCTATACATATTTTAGTAATATTAATAGCAAAATATATTATTGAATATTAATTTGATTATTTTTTAAAATGAAAAGACCAACACCTAATGAAATATTAAAACGATTTCTCTCTCTTAGAACTAATAAAATATATACATTACCAATTGTAATTTTAATGCCACACAGCCGCTGTAACTGTCGATGTGTAATGTGCGATATCTGGAAAGGTAACAATAACATAAAACAATTAGAGGAAACCGATATTGAAAAATTATTAAGTTCTTTAAAAACATTTAGTACCAAATTGGTAGTTATGTCGGGTGGGGAAGCACTGATGCATCCCAACTTTTTTAAACTTTGTGATATTCTTCATTCACGAAAAATTAAAATTACAATTCTATCTACAGGTTTGTTGTTAAAAAAATATGCGAAGGAGATAATTACTAAAACAAATGAGGTAATTGTTTCACTGGATGGTTCACAAGAGATACACGATAAAATCAGAAATATTCCTTATGCTTTTAACAAGTTAAAAGATGGAGTGGCAGAACTTAAAAATCTTAACAAAAATTACCGAATAACTGCACGTTGTGTAATTCAAAAAACTAATTTTAAGGACCTGCCAAATATTATCGATGCTGCAAAGGATATCGGATTGGATCAAATAAGTTTTTTAAATGCAGATGTATCAACTGATGCATTCAACCGCCCTAATTTATGGGAGGATAAAAAAGTTAGTGAAGTAAAATTATCCTTTGAAGAAGTTGCTCAGTTCAAAGAGATAATTGAAAGCCTGATTAAAACTCATTCTAAGGATTTTAAGAACAGCTTCATTGCTGAATCACCTGATAAGCTACGGCGATTTTATAATTATTATGCTGCATTTTATGGTTTATGCGATTTTTCCACAGTCACTTGCAATGCACCGTGGGTATCAACTGTAATAGAAGCAGATGGCAGCGTACGTCCTTGTTTTTTTCATAAAAAAATTGGTAATATAAAAAATCAAGATTTAGTTGATATACTTAATTCTGAATCTGCAATTACATTTAGAAATAATTTAGATATAAAAACAAACTCAGTATGTAAAAAATGTGTTTGCTCTCTTAATCTTTCACCGCTGGAAAAATTATAATGCCGTTAATCAGCTGTGTAGTGTGAGATTTCTGAAAAGAATATTACTTACAGCAGTTAAAAAAAACGGATATTGAAAAGTTGCTGAATTCTTTAAAAAATTTGAGTCCTAAATTGACAGTGATATCCGGCTGGGAAGCGATAATACATCCTTATTTTTTTAAATTATGTGATGTGACTTTATCGGCTGAAACTAAAAATAATGATTGAAGAAAAATTAAACTATAAGTCGTGGCAATTTAAGTCTTTACCAAAAAGAATTTTGGTTATTCGTCTACAAGCTATGGGGGATGTTGCAATCACTCTCCCCTATGTACAAAGTTTAAAGGAAAAACTTTCAGCCATTACAAAGTTGGACTTTTTAACAAGAAATGAAGTAAAAGACATACCCGGATCTGTAAAATTATACGATTCGATTTATTCAATAGGCGGTAGTAGGAATACTTTGCTTCAGTTTATTAGTTTATTATTTCTCCTGCCAAAGCTTAAAATTAATAATTATGACATTGTAATTGATTTACAGAGGAATAAGTTAAGCCGGCTTGTGAGAAAATTTATTGACCCGGAAGCGTGGAGTGAGATAGAAAGATTTTCTGAGACATCAGCAGGTGATAAATATCAAAAAGGAATAGAAGCAGTTGGGCTAGGTCCAATTAATTTAAATACAGGATTACTACTAAAAAAAAAGGATGCAGGAAGTAACAAATTAATAAATGCAGGATGGGATTCTTCAAAAAAAATTGTTGTGTTGAATCCTGCAGGTGCTTTCAGTACACGCAACTGGCAGATTGATAACTATATAAAATATGCAGAATTATGGAAGACTAATTTTCCGGACACACAGTTTTTAATACTTGGATTAAAAAACATTTCAGAAAAAGCATTATTCCTAAAAAAAATCCTTAAGGATGATCTAATTGACCTAGTAAATACTGAGGGAACTTCAGTGGAAGAAGCATTTGCAATTATAAATAAAGTCTATTTTGTATTAACTGAGGACTCAGGATTAATGCATATGTCATGGGTATCTGGAATACCAACTCTTGCATTGTTTGGATCTTCTCGCAAAGATTGGTCTGCACCGCAGGGAAAACATTCGTTATGTCTTAATTCATCTGATTTGGAATGCGGCAATTGTTTACTTGAAGTTTGTAAGTATGGCGACATCCACTGTTTAACACGTTACACACCTGAATTTGTATTTGATAAAGCAATCAGCTTACTAAAACGGATAGGCAAGTTATAACGATGAAAAGGACCGCAATATTAGTAACCAATCACTCTGAATAAAATCCTTCAAATTCAGGTTTTCTGTACTTCAGCCAAAATTTCTGAAGAAGTTTTATCTCAATGGGAAAAGTGAAAATATTTCTTTTAT
>JADFGB010000300.1 GCA_022567875.1 Bacteroidota bacterium
CAGAGTGACAATTATGTACTTTTGATACAACCTCAGTGACAATTAAAAAATTTTATTTTTTTGTCTGAACTTTTTTAAGCGTATCCTGTTGTGCTATCAGACTTCTGTACTTAATAATGCTTGTTTTTATGTTTGGGTCGCCGGGATAAAGTTTGCCGATCTTTTCCCACAAATCAAGTAGTTTATAATTGTCATTTAAGTTTTGATATAAATCAAGAAGAACTCTGAATGAGTATAAATCCTTTGGATTATTTTCTAATGAGTTAAGAGCTTCTTTTTCAACCTTAACTGAAATCTCTTTAAATTTTGCAAAATTACCCGCTTCGTAATAAATATTTCCAATTTGTGATAGAAGCCTGTAATCAATTGCAATAACATCGTCTGAAATTTTCTTGTTCATATAATCCAGAACTTCATTTACTTTTGTCTTTTGGTTTGTATCCATGTAATACATTGCTAATCTTAGAAAAGCATTTCTATAATTTTGAAGCATTTTCTGTTGACCGTCTTCGAAAAAAATAGATTTATCATTTAACCCTCTAAACTTGAATCCTCTTTTAAAGGTTTTGCTATGACCAGGATTTTCATTTAGCAGTTCTGCTCTCAATGCCGGCTCATTTACAAATTCAACATTGGGTGTTCTTTTTTCCGGAACCAATCTTAAAGACATTCCTTCTATTTTAAGATAATCATCCAAGCCAATTCTACTATCTATTGCGCAGGTTACCGAAAAATATATTGGTCGCTTCCATTGATTGGCTTCAATTATTTCTTTTACCAGTATATCCTGAATTCTTATTGCTTTTGTTGTTCCGAATGTAACAGTATTATTCATTCTGAATGTAAGGCTTCCTGCTTTTATAACCGTTGAATCTTGTATGTTTGCTTCCTTTACAATTTTTGCAATCTCTGGAGAATTCGGATCTTTTGGTAATGGAATTGTAATATCTTTCGGCTCCCATTGTACCGGACGAATTCTATCAATTTGCGAATCTGTAAAACGAATGTTTACAGTTCCAACTTTATAGGGGTCGTTACTTTTAATTTCTTTGATGTACCAATTTGTGTTTAAGAGACTGAGGTTTACAATCTTAACATCTCTTCTTACACCTTCAACATCTTGTAAATACCAAAGAGGGAATGTATCGTTATCTCCGTTCGTAAAAACAATAGCATTTGGTGCACAACTTTGTAATATATTGTATGAATAGTCCCATGGCACCCAATTATTTGATCTATCGTGTGAATGATAATTTGCCACCAGCATTCTTAGCGGTACAAACGCAATACCGAGAACTAAAGCGGTAATAATAACAGGTTTTTTAAATTTAAGTTTTTGTAATTTTTCTTGAATTAAATCAATAATTCCTCGAAAACCAAGTGCAATCCATATTCCATAAATAAAGAATGCACCTACATAAAAGTAGTCTCTTTCCCTCGGTTGTGGCTGCTGCTGGTTCTGGTAGAATGCGGTAAAGTAGCCCATAAAAATAAAGAGCGCCATAAAAACGAGTGCGGTTTTCCTATCTTTTTTAAAATGGAAATAAATACCGAAAAGCCCTATGAGAAAGGGAATTCCGTACAGAGAATCTTTAGTACTTCCGGCAAAATTTATACTGAAAGCTTTACCGAGTAAATTTCCTATTCCGTTAAATGGGGCAATGTTTGGTCCGTCATCCTGTACCCAGCCTTCTCTACCTGCAAAATTCCAAAGAAGATATCTTGTTGTCATATGGTTCATTTGGTAACGCCACCAGAAGTCTAGTTCGCTTGTGTAATTTTTGTAAACCCCCATTTGATGAGGTTCTGTGGCAAATCGTCTTTCAAAAATTGGAAAATCACCGTACTGATCTCTATTCAGATAAGAAACCAATTCTGTAAAATCATTCGGTTTATTTTCATTCATAGGTGGGTTTTGATTTGACCTTATGATTATCATTGTGTAGGATGAAAATCCAAGTAAAACAAATATAAGAGACATAAACGCCAGGTGCATTGTGGGTTTATTATGTTTTACAGTGTAATGAACGGCATACCCTAAAAGTGCAAGAATTACTGCAAACACTAAAATAGCTGTTAATGAATTATCGCCTGAGATGCTTGCCATAATTCCCGGTAATATTTTTACAATTCCCGGATAAATTATAAACAGGGCGATACCTCCAATAATCAACGGAAGATAAATCGAATTTCTGTTCATTACTTTTTTCCAGAAAACACCCATAATTAATAAACTAACAGCAGCCAATATCATTTTAAATTTCATATCAAAATCGCGATACTCCTCAAGAGAGGGCGGTGTTGTATTTGTTCTGCTTCCCCAAAGTGCAAATGCAATTATAAGAATTATACCAACGTGTGCTAAAAATATATATATTGATTTTTGTAGTGCTTCGTCGTCATCAACATATTTTGTAAACATTATCATCATTACAACAGGCACAATAGCAAGAACGCTCATTAGATGTACGCTTGTTGATATACCAATTAAATAAGCAATCATCAGTATATATTTTTCGTTATCAGTGTTATTTGCTTTTTCTGACCAACTCATCATTAAATATGTTATAGCGGAAAAAAGTAAAATACTGCTTGCATAAACTTCAGCTTCAACTCCGTTAAACCAGAAAGTATGGCTAAATGAAAATGCTAAAGCACCGATTGCTGCTGCTATGTATGTTGATAATGCATCTAATAAATTTTTATGTTCATTTCCTTTGAATTTATTTATAAGTTTTATATTAAACATA
>JADFGB010000301.1 GCA_022567875.1 Bacteroidota bacterium
CCTTCCTGATACCATCGGGACGCGATAACCTTCAACATTTCAAAAAAACTTTGTCGGGGCGGCAAGATTCGAACTTGCGACCTCCTGCTCCCAAAGCAGGCGCGATAACCGGACTACGCTACGCCCCGTTTGTTATATTATCATCAAATTTATAGGAACTTTTTCTAAAAATAAGAATAACAAATATAAAGTTTAATTACTTTTAAAACAATTTTTTCTGTTAAAACTAATTATCAAGCAGTCATAATTTCATTAATATTCCAAAGTGTTTATGATATTCTTTTATTAAATTATTCGGAATAATAAAATAATTAATTACGTAAATGTCTTTTTCCTTTTTTATTGCTAAAAAATATATTTTCTCTCGTAAAGAATCTAAATTCATTTCTTTTATCTCAGTAATAACTATATCGGGTATTGCTTTGGGTGTTGCTACATTAATTATTTCTTTAAGCATATTAAAAGGTTTCGAGAATACGATTACATACAAAGTAATGGATTTTGATTCCCACATTCAAATAACATCTTATAGCGGAACTATCCCTGAATACAAAAATGAATTTAACAAAATCAAAAAAATACTAAATGATAAGATCAACACAATGCAGCCTTATTTATCCCAATTAGCAATAATAAGTAAAAAGAGAAGAAAAGAGGGGGTAAGTGTTAAGGGAATAAGACTGCATGACAATTGGAATGGAATAAAAAGAGATATTATTGCCGGTAAATTTTTAGAAGAGGAAAATAAAAATTATATTGTTATCGGTAAGAAATTAGCTGATAAATTATTAACTAAATTGGGAGATTACGTAACTTTATTTGCTCTCAGTAATGAGAAACTCCCATCCCTAGATAATCCACCAAATATAGAAAAATTTCAAATAGTAGGTATTTATGAAAGCGGAATGTCCTCTTACGATGACCTAAACGTGTATGTTTCTTTAAAAGATGCACAAGATCTGTTTGACTTGGATGACCAAATTTCCGGAATAGATATAAAACTAAATAATACCACTCAAATTAATGAGACAAAGGATATACTTAAAAAAGTTATGCGGTATCCGAATAAAGTACATACTATTTATGAGACACATAGGAATATTTTTACTTGGATCGAATTACAAAAAAAACCCATTCCAATTATTTTAACGCTTATTATTCTTGTGGCAGTTTTTAATATAATAGGTACTTTGCTGATTATGGTTTTGGAAAAAACATCTTCACTTGGTGTCTTACGTTCAATCGGTGCAAACAGAAGACAGATAATAAAAATATTTTTATACAATGGTTTTATTTTATCTATCGTCGGTATTTTTTTAGGAAATCTTTTGGCTTTCGTACTGGGATATCTTCAACTCCATTATGATATAATTTCAATTCCTTCATCTGTCTATTTAATGTCATCAGTTCCTATTGAATTATCACCCGCGATTTTTATTGGAGTATCTTTTGTTACTTTAATTCTTTGTTTAGTTCAAAGTTTATATTTCTTTTAGGATAATTTTCGTGAATTATTTCTGTTTTCATTCCTTCCCAACCTCTTTCTTCCCATCTTTTTATTTCCTTTTTGGTATAATTGCGTTTTGAAGCATATACTTTTTTCTTGTCAAATTCTTCTAAATCAAAACTTAAAAGTATATTATTCATATTTTTTATTGAAATCATTTAATCTTATTTTGAATAAATCTAAAAACATTTTTAGATGGTCTAGTAATAAGTTGACTTTGGATTTTTTGTTCATATGTTCTTTTAAGACTATTGCTTCTATTTCTTTTATTTTAAATTTCTTTTTTCTAGCTATATAAAGTAATTCTGTATCAAAAGAAAATCCACTAAGTGTTTGTTTTGAAAATATTTCTTTTGCATTACCCGGTTTTACACTCCCGCCATAAAGAATTGAAACTTCATCAGCAATAGTTTCGGAATAGCGATCAGCAATAAGTTGCCGTACAAACGCATGCATCTCTTGTGCTTGCTCCGGACTTGCTGTTTCACCTGTTCCTATAGCCCATACGGGTTCGTAGGCTAAAATTATCTGCGACCAGTCGGCATCATTAATCTGAAACAAAGCCTTTTTAATTTGCGATTCGACCACATTATAGTGATTGCCAGATTTTCTATCGGCCAAAACTTCGCCAAAGCAAAAAACAGCTTCCATTTTATTTTCTAAAACGGTATTTATTTTTTCGGCTAAAGCCTCATCGGTCTCATTAAAATAGCTCCGGCGTTCTGAATGCCCTAAAATAACCGTCTTAATACCTATATTTTTTAGCATAGATACAGAAATTTCACCTGTAAAAGCACCACTATCAGCTTGATGCATATTTTGCGCAACAACCTCTATATTAGCTGATTGTAATCCATCTATAACACCCTTTAAATTAACAAAAGCAGGAGCCACAAATACACGCGTATTGTGTTTACCTAAATTCTTTAAACGTCTTTCAATTTTATTGGCTAAATCAATCGATTCATCGAAATTATTATTCATTTTCCAGTTACCTGCAACAATTTTAGTTCTCATTTTTTTAATTTTATTTTAATTAATTCTAATCCTTGGATCCAGCCAACCGTAAATAATATCTACTATGATATTGATGAGTATAAACATAGTAGCAATAACCAATACGCTTCCCATAATAATAGGCAAATCGAGTGTATTTAAAGCCGAAACTATTTCTTTTCCTAAACCATTCCAATTAAATATATATTCTACAAATACGGCCCCGGCCAATAATGA
>JADFGB010000302.1 GCA_022567875.1 Bacteroidota bacterium
TTATTACATATAAGTGGAGATGTTAAAATTGATGGTGGAACATCTGCTGCAGATACTCTTACGTTTGATGATGATTATTCAAATCCGGTCACACTTCCAAACAAAATCGTCCTTCATTCAAGTGGTTATGGTTTTGGTGTTAGTGGGAGTGATTTAGATATCCAAACAGAGGCTAATATTAGGTTTTATGAAGATGTTTGGCACGAGAGCATTGATGACAGATCCAAGATGAGTGGCAAAATAATTGCTTGCCTCGAGACATGCTTTAAAAAATTCTGGTCGAAGAAATGATGGCCCTTTTATTTTCTCCACTTTTTTTAAATTAAAAGCAGCCTCATCAAATGATTTTACCATGGCTCTGCGTTTGAAAAAACCCAAGTCACCGCCCATGTCCTTACTTCCGGTGTCATTAGAATATTTTTTAGCAAGGTCACTGAAATTGCCACCATTTTTCAAACTATCTAATATCATCTTTACTTGTTTATAAGCCATGGATGTATCCGTTTTACCTTTGTTTTTAAAACTGATTAAAATATGGCTTGCTCGTATTTCAGGAATTCTTTTCCTTTTATCCGTTACTTTTATTATATGAAAACCGTATTTAGTTTTAACAATGTTTGGGTATACTTCACCAACTTTTGTTGAATAAACTGCATTTTCAAATGATAAAGGTAAATAACCTGCTGTTGTATAATATATGTCTCCGTCTTCTTTTGAAGAATTTCTGTCTTGTGAATATTTCTTTACTAATATGCTAAAGTCAATTCCTTTTTTTAAACTTTGCAAAACAGTTTCAGCTATTTTATAAGTGGAATCTTCTTTCCCTTTTTTGGGAATGAACATAATATGGCTTACTCTGTATTCCCATTTTCTTCTTTCGTATATTTTCTTTGTTTCAGGTTCGATAAGTCTTTTTTCTATCAGAAAACTGGAAGCAATGTTTTTTTTATATTCATTTAGTTCTTTTAAGATTTCGGGATCTTTATCTAGCCCTCTTTCTTTAGCATCGGTTAACTTCATTTTATATTTTACATAAAGGTCTAAGAAAATTTTATAGTCATCTACTGTCTCTTTTTTAGCTTTTTCAATACCACCAACATTTTTTGAATAAGCTGTTTCAAATTCTTTTAATGTTATGTTTTGATTTTCGAATTTAGCTACAATTATATCTTCTTTTTTTGATTGTGCCAACATTACTGTGTAAGCAAAAATAATCATCAATAATATTTTTGTAAGCTTTGAATACATATTTTCTATCTCCGTTTTTAAGTTCCGTTTATTAATTAATATCAATTTATAATTGAGTTACACTTTTATTATTTTATTCTTGTTCCAATTTTTACAGATGTATCAATCTCAACAATTATCAAAATACCCTCTATGTTTTCAACAGTTGTATTTTATTTGCCTAAGTTTTCAATCTGTTTCTCAATCACATCATCCTCAATTTTTTTGAATAGTATTTCTGACTTATTCAAAGTATGTCCGGTACACAAATTTTCATCACCGCATTTATCCCATTCGGTAGATTCTGTATTTAGCATTTTAAATATTTTCTCAGAAGAATTTGGAATTACAGGGTAAAATATTTCTGCCAAAGAGTAAATTACTTGTAAACAAACATAAAGTGAAGTACTGCATTTATCCCTATCATTTTTTACTGTAACCCACGGTTCTGAATCGTTAAAATATTTGTTGGAATCTCTTGCAAGCTGCATTGCTTCAAATACGCCTTCTTTTATTTTATACTTATCAAAAAGTTCTCCGACTTTAATAGAGCACTTTTTGGATCGTTCAAGCATTTCATTATCAATTTTATCAAGTTTGCCTTTCTGCGGAACTTTACCTTCAAAATGTTTTTTTACGAATATGAAAGTGCGGTTTATAAAATTACCCAATGTATCTGCAAGTTCGTTATTATTGTGGGCTTGGAATTCTTTCCAGTAAAAGTCCGAATCCCGTGTTTCGGGTAAATTAACAGCCAATGTGTAACGAAGAGGATCGGCGGGGAAGATGTCTAAGAATTCGTGAACATCAATTCCCCAGTTTCTACTTTTAGAAAATTTCTTTCCTTCAAAATTTAGGAACTCATTAGCAGGTACGTTTTGAGGTAATACAAATTTGTCATTTTTGCCGTCATTCCATGCCATAAGCATTGCAGGAAAAATAATACAGTGAAAAACCACATTATCTTTACCGATAAAAGCAACGTATTTTGTATTTCTATTTTGCCAATAGTCTTTCCATAGATTTTCTTTACCAACATTTTTTGAATATTCTATTGTTGCAGATATATAACCCAAAACAGCTTCAAACCAAACATAAATAACCTTTCCTTCTGCAGAATCCAAAGGCACTTTTACCCCCCAGTCCAAATCCCTTGTTACAGCTCTTTCTTCCAATCCGTTTTTAAACCACCCTCTGCAGTATTGCAAAACGTTCTCTTTCCAGCCGTATTTTTCATTCATTTCATTTATGTATTCTTCTAACCTGGTTTGGAATTTACCCAGGGGAAAGTACCAATGCGATGTTTCTTTAAGTGTGGGTGATTCTCCTGATATTTTACTTTTAGGATTTTTCAGTTCATTAGGTTTGTACAATGCTCCGCAGTTTTCACATTCATCGCTTCTTGCTTCTTCGTTCCCACAGTTAGGGCAAGTTCCTTCAACATATCTGTCAGGAAGAAACATTTTGGCTTTTTTGTCATAAAACTGTTTAGTCTTTTTCTCTTTTAACATTC
>JADFGB010000303.1 GCA_022567875.1 Bacteroidota bacterium
ATTGGGTAATTTTTCCCTTTACTTGTTTTTACAAAATTATTTTTTTCTAATTCTTCTTTTGATTTTTCCAATTACAAATCCATATTAAAACCGAAAGTGAAATAATTTTCATTTATATCGAACAACTGACCATGCACGCTTTTCCCTGAATAATAAGAGATAGTTATGCTAAACCCTTTTTTATCAAATTTGCCAAATTTTAGACCTGTTGAAAAAATATTATTACCTGTAAATTTATCTATTTTTGAAAGCTTAAAATCATACGCTACAAATGGTGTAAAAGCATTTGCTGAAAAAGAAGTAAAATAATTATCAAATCCAATTTGATAAATTCCCTTGCTTATTTTATCCGGTAAAGTATGGAATAAATAAGTAAGTCCAACGTATGCACGGAATCCATTTACTCTGTAAAAAGGCATTAGCTCAAAAAATTCTCTACTGTAAACAATTGGCACTCTCCCGTTACGCCAAGTATTGGTTTGCTGGTCAAAGCTTCCGTCAACAAGATGAGTGCTTATGTGAGCAAATCTGAATCTGAATCCGTATTCTTTTTCTTTTTTTATAAATCTCTGTGCATAATTTACACCAAAATAAAAGTCGATAGTTTCTACAGGGAATTTAAAATTATCATCGCTTCTTAAACGTGTGTAAGTAAAAAGATCAACACCGTAGGAAATAATTTTGTCTTCATCAACAATTTTTAAAATATCTGCGGATGTTCCTATGTCTAATCTTATATTACTCTCACCAAGTAAATAATTGAACCCGGCTTTAGGTTCCAAAAAATTTGCGGTAAAAGGTTGAATGTTCAATCCTTTGGGAAACCATTCTTTATTAGATTGAGAATATGATTGGATTGTAAAAATGATCAAGATTAATAGCACAAATTTCCGCATTTATTTTAATCCGTTATAATATCTTAATTTCTTTATTTTCTGCTTCACGAATTTATTATAACCGTATTTAAATTTCGAGGTTAAACTTAATATTGCATATAAATTTGTCGGGAATATAAAAGAAGGTTCGAAGTAGCAATTAACGGTACAGCCCTGGCAAAAATCGAATCGACCTTCCATCTTTTTAAATTCCAATATTTTTTCTGATTTTCTAATTTCTTTAATAGGTCTGTCAATTTTTATTTTATCGCTTGCAAAATGATAACAAGGTAAAATAATCTCGTTGTAAGGAGAAATAACTATCACTCTGGAAACGGCTTTGCATTTCGGATTATTTATATCATTACCACCGTCTCTTCTTAACTTCATAAAACCATTGTTAAGATAGATATCCATTTTACCCGAACAATATTCTTCAATATAATCAATTGCCTCTTCCGAAAGTCCGGGGTTTCCGAAATAAGAGAACACAGGATTAACAATTAAAATAAGACCAAATTCTTTTGCCAATTGATGCATTCTGGGAAGTTTTTTGTAGGTCTCGTTTGTAACCGTAAATAAAATATCGGGAAACTCTCCAAGTGATTTTGCAATTTCAATGCTCTTAAATACAAAATTAAAACAATCTACTTTTCTTATTTTATTGTGTTCTTCCTCATCAGGTGAATCCAAAGAAAAATGGAGTAGATTAACTTTACCGGCAAGTTTCTCAGCAAATTTTGGATAGAGTAAACCGTTTGATGTTATGCTTGTCTGCATTTTATATTTTTGGGCATATTCTGCCATCAAGTGAATATCTTTATGAAGTAGAGGTTCGCCGCCGGTTAAATCCAAAAACTTTACACCGAGGTCTGCAAGTTGTTCAATATTATTTTTAAATGTCTCAAGATCTGCAAAAGGTGTGTTAGTAAAATTTTCGTGAACACCGAAATGACAGAATTCGCAATAAGCATTACAGCGATAAGTAACGTAGTAGTTGCAGAGAAGCAGCATTAAAATTCTCTCCCCTTCCAGATTACTTTTCTGTTAAAGGCTATCAATAATGGGAGTGTTAAAACATAAATAATAATATATATCTCTGCGACAAAAAAGTATTTCATATTTTTTTCAATACCAAGTCTTTTGTGAATCGGGTATAAAACAAAAAAATCTATTGCTATCTTAAATATCAATATATATAAAGATAGCGAAGAGTAAAAGAAAGGCAGTAAAAACATACAAAGATAGATTAGATAACCATTTATCAAAATTAAAAAGCCAATTAATGGTACGCCCAATCCGCCTACCGCCCACCGTTTCTTTTGTCTGTAAAGAGTTTTAAAGTTCTCACAAGGAGATGAAGTCACTAATGTTTCTTTGTCCAAGGGATAAAGTATTTTATACTTTCCCAACCTGTTTATTGCCATCAATAAATTAAAATCCTCTGTTACACTAAAAGGTAATGCTTCATATCCTCCTACTTCAAAGTATGCTTTTTTAAGATAAGACATATTATTACCAATACAACTGATTGGTCTTCCAAGATTTATTGTACTAGATGCTATCATTAAAAGATAAATGAAATCAATACCCTGCATCCCGCTAAAATTATTTACAGATTCTTGTGTAGTAAAACCGTTTACCATAGCAACATTTTCTTTGTAATAAGAAGCTGTCTTAAAAACCCAGGTAGATTTAACACAACAATCGGCATCAGTTGTAAAAATTATATCTCCCTTTGCAATCTCTATACCCGAAGCCAAAGCATTAGTTTTCCCTTTTAATTTACCTCTTGGATCTTTACTAATAATTTTTTTAAATCTTTCTTTGCCTTTAATAAAAT
>JADFGB010000304.1 GCA_022567875.1 Bacteroidota bacterium
ATATTGTTAATTTTTCACCTCCCCGAAATATTTTAATCTATTCCGTAAGTAATGATTTGCCAAAAGAAAAGATTTTAAACTTTAATAATAAAACCGACATTAGCTCTTTTTATTATAAAGATAAAAAATTATTTATTTCTGGTAAAGAAGGCTTACAGCTTTACAGTATTGAAAATAAATCCTTAAACTTTTTGGATAAAAATAAAAACATAAAAAAAATATATAATTGGAATTTAACAGGTAACAATTTATTTGCTTTGGGATTAAACGGAAATATATATCAATTTGAATATCCTATAAAAGATAAAATAAATATTGCAGATAAAATCAATTTGGGTTTTGTACCGACCTCTATAGCTATTAACGACCAAAACATTTATACAACTTTCGTAAAAAGAAGCCGGTTGTTAAGCATATTCGATCCTTACTTACCCTCCAATACCGTCAGGTTTAAACTTTGGGAAGCAGGGTGGAATATATTTTTGGATTATCCTCTATTCGGGGTTGGCGATATAGACCTTCAGAAACTTTACAAAGAATATAAAAATTATTATGACAAAGAAATTCAAGGACATATGCACAATAATTTTATTCACGTGCTCGTAATTCTGGGGGTGTTTGGTTTTCTTGCGGTTGTTTATTTATTGTTTAAATTATTATTAATAGAAATTAAAATTTACAAAGAAACTAAAGGCAGAAAATTCGTGTCGTCTTATGCACTTGGTACACTTGCCTCTTTTTGTTCATTTTTGGCAGCTGGTCTCACGGAGTGGAATTTCGGTGATCATGAAATTATTACATTGGTGTGGTTCACCTTTGGATTAAACGTTGCGTTATATAAATTAAGTAAATCAAAAAATGAAGTTATTACGGAGTAACTGAATGACCCTTTCTGAAGAAAAAAAATTAATCAAACTTACTGAAGAATTTTCATCACCATTTAACAATGCATCAAAAGAACTTTTTATAATTCTTGCAGCAGGACACGGGAAAAGGATTAAATCACAAACTTCAAAAATGCTTCATAAAATTTGGGGAAAGCCAACCGTTGAAAGAGTTTATAATTCACGCATAAAAGGTGCTAACACAATTGTTGTTGTGGGCATAAAAGCCGAAGAAGTTATGCGAAAACTCGGGAAACAGAAAAACACAAAATATGTTATTCAAGCAAAACAAAACGGAACGGGACACGCCGTGCAGGCAGCTTTAAATAAAATAAAACCAAATGAAAAATTTGAAAGAGCGTACATTCTACCCGGTGATGTTGGTTTAATTGATAAAGAAACCGTTAAATCATTCAGAAATAAATTTATAAAATCAGACAGCGATATGATGGTGCTTACTGGTATTTTTAACGGTAATCCTGCAGACAATGCTTACGGAAGAATTATAAGAGTAAAAGACACTGATGAAAAGGGCAGCCCAAATGGGAAGGACAAAGGAAAAGTAATACAAATTATAGAAGCAAAAGATATAAATCTTTTGAAAGATAAAAGTATTTATAAAGTAAAATTTAACGGAAGTTATCAAACCTTTACAAAGGAAGAATTGATTAACTGCCGGGAATATAATTCCGGTATTTATGCTTTTGATTTTAAAAAGCTTAAAAGCTTAATCAGTACAATCAAAAGTCAGAATGTGCAAAAAGAAATTTACATTACGGATTTAATTGAAATATTTAACAAAAATAATTTCAGTGTTCGTGCAGTAAGTCCCAAAGATCAAAAAACCATTATGGGTTTCAATAATAAGTCCGTCTTAAAAGAAATGGAAAGTATTGCACGTAAAAAAATATACACTCAATTAAAGGACATTATTGAGATAGAAGACAATGACGACTTTTTCATTGAAGATTCCGTTGTGGACGATATTATTAAAATGGACAAAAAAAATATTCCTCTTGATATAAAAATAGGTAAAGGTGTATTTATCGGTGAAGGAGTGAAACTTAATTATAACATCGAATTAATGAGAGACACGTACATTTGCGGGAATGTATTGATAGGTAAAAGAGTAACGATTTTTCCAAATGTTAGCCTGACTAATTTTGAAAATCAAAAGATGATAATCGGGGATAATGTAAAGGTGTTTGATGGAGATATTATAAAAGGGAATGTAAAAATAGACGGAGGTACAAATATAGAATCCAGGGTAAATATTACAGGCAGTAATGAACAGCCTGTAAATATCGGCAGAAACGTATTGATAAAAGGAACAAGTTATTTGTTCGGTTGTTATGTAGCGGATAATGTAACGATAATTCACAGCGTTTTAATAAATAAAAAAATTAAAAAGAAAGGAGCCTCAATAAAGTTTTATTTACCGAAAGCAGAGGGAGTTGAAGAAATTGGTTCGTAGGGGCGACTCACCGAGTCGCCCCATATGTTTGTCCCAATATAAAAACAACAAGGGCTTTCCCCGAAGGGATCCCTTTGGGAAGCCATCTATAATTTATTTTAGATTAAAGTTCATTAATAAATGCGACTAAAGTCGAATATCTTTGTTCGCTTTATCCCACGACGTAAACGTCGTGGCTATACTATGAATAATAAAAAAGATTTTTCATCTTGCATCAGGTTCATAAAAATGAAGATAATTTTTTATATTTTAAAATTTATTTTTGTATTAGTGTTTATAGCCACGAGTTTTCCGCCTTGGCTCGACCAAGTCGAGACAGGTAGCTCGTGGGTTAATTGAAAAAATATTATTTG
>JADFGB010000024.1 GCA_022567875.1 Bacteroidota bacterium
AGATAAAATTTTAAATGAAGCTCTCTCAAACATTGGAGACCAAAGTCTTTTTACAAAAGAACTCGAAGAAGAGCTGTTAAATAATAAAATTGATATTGCTGTACACAGTTTAAAAGACCTGGAGACAACTCTACCAAAGGGATTGAAGTTAGCAGTCGTTACAAAAAGACACCCAGCAGAAGATGTTTTAATTGCAAAAAAGAAAGGAACAACCTTAGCATCACTTCCGGAAAACGCAATTGTTGCTACAGGATCTCTTAGAAGAAAAAGCCAATTGCTACACTTAAGACCTGATTTAAAAATTGTGGGTTTGAGAGGAAATGTTCCAACACGAATTGATAAATTCCTTAAATCAAATTGGGATGCAATTATTTTAGCGCGTGCCGGTGTGGAACGATTGAACTTAAAAAAACATATCTCTTCCATTATTAAAAATTACGAGATTGTTCCTGCGGTGGGGCAGGGAGCTTTGGGAATAGAAATAAACAAAAAGAACAAAAGAGCAGCCAAGCTCATTAAACCTTTGCACGATGATAAAACATACATTGAAATTACATCAGAAAGAGCTTTCTTAAAATCTTTAGGTGGTGGATGCCAAGTGCCGGTAGGAGCTTATGCTGTAATAAAATCAAACGGTTTATATTTGAGCGGAATAGTTGCCTCGCTAGATGGAAGAACCACTTACTCAAAATCTGTAAGGGGGAAAAAAAGCGATGCCGAAAAAATAGGGAAATCTTTGGCAAAGGATATATTGAAAGCAGGTGCAAAAATAATTTTGAACGATATTTATAATAGGTGATTAAATTTATGCAGTTAGCAGTTAATAAAAAAATAAACAGGGAAGAGAGAAAAAATTTAATACAGAAAAAAATCATTAATTCTGCTTATCTTCTTTTCTCTCAAAACAATTATCACGAGGTTATGATTGAAGATGTTGCAAAAAATGCCGGTATAGCAAAGGGAACTGTTTATAATTATTTCAATTCAAAAGAGGAATTGTATTTTTACCTAATTGAACAAAAACTTTCTGCATTAACCAATTCTTTAATTGATAAAATTAAAAGAGAGAACAACAGGATAAATGCACTTAATACTTTTGTCATACACAATTATATGTTTATGATGAAGTATAATAACTTCTTCCTCATTTATCAAAAAGAATCTTTCAACAGACAAAACGAATTTTGCGAAGAAATAAACATTTTAGAAAACAGACTAAAACAATTGTTAAATGATATAATTAGCAGAGGACAGGAAGATGGAGTTTTCAGAAAAACAGACATTAAACTAACAACTGAACTTATATTGGGCAGTCTATATGCTGCCGTTAACAAGGGAATTGAAAAGAGTTATTCAAAAGAACAGCAAAAATCAGAGAGAGAAAAGATATTTAATTTTGTACTGCAAAGTCTTGTTACAAATAATAAAATTTCAGAAACCCTGCCTCTTCTCGGTAGAACAATAGTTATCACAAGAACAGTAGAGCAATCAGAAGAGTCGGCACAGGCTTTTGTAAAATTAGGTGCTGATACAATAATCTTTCCAACGTTGGATATTGTACCGCCTGAAAGCTGGCAGGCGTTTGACGAAATTGTAAAGAGTAAAGAAAAAATTGACTTTATAATTTTTACTTCAAAGCATGCCGTAGAAATGTTTGTAAAAAGATGCGATGAATTAAAAATTAAATTCGATTATAAAAACACTAAGGTTGTTGCAGTCGGTAATAAAACCTCATTTACATGTAATGAAATGAATATTCCCGTTACTATTATTCCTAAAATATTCAGCGGAAAAGGTGTTGTAGACGAACTTTCAAAATTCGATATAAAAAACAAAGTGGTTTTTATTCCACGCTCAGCAATAGGAAGAGAGGAGCTTCCCCACGGGCTTTCTGACAGAGGAGCAATTTTAAAAACTGCTAATGTTTATAATGTAACATTTCCAAATAAAAATATTGTGGAAGAAAAGATTAAAAAATTAAAAGAAACAAAACCGGACATGTTTATCTTTACGAGTCCTTCTACTTTTAAAAACTTTTTAAAACTTTTAGATATAATAAATCCTCCTCAATTTTTTTCTCAATTCGATGTTGCTTCAATCGGCCCGACAACAAAAGCAGCTATCGAAACACGAAAAGTAAAAGTGGATGTGATGCCCGATGATTTTACAATTAACGGATTAATTCAAGCAATTATTAACTACTATAAATTAAAATAATACAATTTTTTATGTGCGGAGTAAAGGTTGACTAAATTAAAAAATGATTTATTTATAAAAGCCTGTAAAAGACAGCCGGTTGAAAGAACCCCTGTTTGGATGATGCGCCAGGCTGGAAGATTTTTACCTGAGTATAGAGCTATTAGAGAAAAAACAGATTTTCTAACTCTCTGCAAAACTCCGGAGCTTGCATCCGAAGTTACAATTCAGCCGGTTGATATTATCGGTGTTGATGCAGCAATAATTTTTTCCGATATACTTGTTATACCTGAAGCAATGGGAATGAATTTAGAATTGATTGAATCAAAAGGACCTGTTTTTGAAAAACCTATTAGAAGCGAAGCGGATTTTAATGAGTTAAAAAACATAGATCCTTTCACGGATTTAAAATTTGTATTGGATGCTGTATCACTAACAAAAAAGGAATTAAATAACAGGGTCCCATTAATCGGATTCAGTGGTTCACCATGGACATTACTCACATATATGGTAGAGGGAAGAAGCTCTAAAAATTTCTTAAACGTTAAAAGTATGCTTTATAATAATCCCAAGCTGGTGCACACTATTTTGGATAAACTGGCTTCGGTTGTTGCCGATTATCTCTCTGCAAAACTAGAAGCCGGTGCAGATGCCGTGCAGATATTCGATACCTGGGGAGGAGTGCTTTCGCAAAAAGATTTTAGAGAGTTTTCTCTTAATTACATTACAAAAATTATTGCAAACATAAAACGTAATGACCAGCCGGTAATTGTCTTTGCCAAAGGCGTTCATCATAGTTTAAAAGAAATAGTTACAGCAGGTGCAGATGTAGTAGGTCTTGATTGGACAATGGAATTAAATATAGCAAGAAATGAATTAGAAGATAAAGCCGCCATACAAGGTAATATGGATCCGACAATTTTGTTTGCTGATAACACAGTAATAAAAGAAGAAGTAAAAAGAATTTTGAATTCATACGGAAAAGGAAGCGGACATATTTTTAATCTCGGTCATGGAATTTTGCCGACCACAGACCCTGATAAAGTCAAAGCATTTGTAAATTATGTAAAAGAAGAGAGTGTTAAATATCACGTTGTTTCGTCTCCTACCATTCTGTGATTAAACAATATTAAAATTATTAAGGAACTCTTATGTTTGAAATTAATCTTGATCTTGTAAAAAAATATGATAAACCCGGACCGCGATACACAAGCTATCCAACGGCTCCTCATTTTAATGAAAGTTTTACTCATGAGGATTATCTAGACGAAATTATAAAAACAAACTACGGCGAGAATTTGCCCGAGCTATCGCTTTATTTTCATTTACCTTACTGCGATACTCTCTGCTATTTCTGCGGCTGTAATATGCTGATTACACGTAACAGAGACCGCGTAAAAGAATACATTAAATATGTAAAGAAAGAAATAGACCTTTTAAGAACATATATTTTAACCGACAGAAAAGTTTCTCAGCTTCATTGGGGAGGCGGCACACCTACACATTTGCTTCCCGACGAAATAAACGATCTGGCTTCTTACATAAAATCATCATTTAATTTCAAAATTGATTCCGAAAACGGATGCGAAATCGACCCAAGAGAACTAACACGAGAACATCTTGAAGCACTTAGAAATAATGGTTTTAACAGAATAAGCATGGGTGTTCAGGATTTTAATGAAAAGGTACAAAAAGCTATCAACAGAATTCAACCTGAAGATATTACAAGACAAACTGTCACCTGGGTAAGAGAACTCGGCTTCAACAGTATAAATCTGGATTTAATTTACGGACTTCCTTTTCAAACCCTTAATTCTTTTGCTGAAACCGTTGAAAAAATAATAGATATTTCTCCCGATAGAATTGCGGTTTTCAATTATGCTTATGTGCCTTGGATGAAAAAACACATGGCATTAATTCATGATGAGGATTTACCTAAACCCGAAATAAAATTAGATATTATAAAAATGACAATTGAAAAATTAACTTCAGCAGGTTATGTGTTTATAGGCATGGATCATTTTGCAAAACCTGATGACGAACTTGCAATTGCATTAAAAGAAAAAAAACTGTGCAGAAATTTTCAGGGCTATAGTACACACGCTGCTACAGACCTTTACTCAATGGGGATAACCGCAATAAGCCAGCTTAATAATATTTATACACAAAATTTTAAAACAGAAAAAGAATATTATAATGCAATTGACTGCGACACCCTACCAATCGCAAAGGGTTATATGCTTAGCTATGATGATCACCTTCGTCGAGAAATAATAATGAAATTAATGTGCAACTTCGAGCTTGATATAAATGAAACAGAAAAAAAGTTTAAAATTAATTTTAATGATTATTTTTCTTGGGGAATGAATAATTTAAAACAGTTTGAAGACGATAATCTTGTGAGATTAAAAAAAGATAAAATTACAGTTACTGAAATGGGGAAACTTCTTATAAGAAACATCGCCATAAATTTTGACAAATACATTGAAAGCAAAGAGGACACGGCAAAGTATTCTAAAACCATTTAAGGAAACAACAAACCCCAAAATACAAATGACAAATAACAAATGACAAATAAATCACAATTACCAAATACTAAATAACAACAAACTTTTTTTGGTAATTGTAATTTTGAATTTATTGGAGTTTTGGAAATTATCTTTTAGGATTTCTAAACTAATTATGAAAAAAATAGCAATAGTTTTATTAAACCTTGGCGGACCGGATTCGCTTGATGCGGTTCAGCCTTTTCTTGAAAATCTTTTTAACGATCCAGATATTTTTAAACTTCCGTTTCAAAAATCATTGGCTAGATACATCTCAAAAAAAAGAGCACCTAAGGTAAAGAAACAATACGAAACAATCGGAGGAAAATCCCCCATCGGTAAGTGGACAGAGTTGCAAAGACAGTTATTGGAAATATCTTTAAGAAAAGAATATCTGAATACGGATGTGTTTGTGGCAATGCGATACTGGCACCCTTTAACATCGGAAACAACAGCAAAAATTGAAAAAGAAAATTATTCTAAAATTATTTTGCTCCCACTTTATCCACATTATTCAATATCTACAACAGGTTCGTCTTTTAATGAGTGGAATCGAATTTACAGAGGCTCGGTTGACACAATATATATAGACCCATATTTTGATAATCACTTTTACATTCAAGCAATAAACGAAAAGATTGATAAAACATTACTGAAGTTTCCGGAGAGGAATAAAGGAGATGTTCATCTCGTTTTCAGTGCGCACGGAACACCGATTAGCTATGTTAAAAAGGGTGACCCGTACAGCGGACACATAAATAAAACAATAGAAGCTGTAATGAAAAAAAGAAACGAACAGTATTCGTTGTGCTATCAAAGTAAGGTCGGTCCGGCAAAATGGCTGGAGCCAAGCACCGCCGACAAAATAAAGGAACTTGCCGAAAAAGGGAGAAAGAACCTTTTAATAATACCCATAAGTTTCGTATCCGATCATATTGAAACAATACACGAATTAGGAGTTCTTTATAAAAAAACAGCAGGCAAAGCAGGTGTAGAAAATTATATTGTAATGGAGGGATTAAACGATTCCGATATTTTTATCGAAGCATTGACTGATGTAACAAAACCATATTTATAAATTTTTATGAACACTAATAAAAATATTGTTATTCTAGGTGCAGGTATCTCCGGACTTACCGTAGCTTATCTTTTAAAGAAAGAAGGCTTCAATGTAACTGTGTTGGAAAAAAATAAGAAAGCAGGGGGCACGATTGAAACGATTGTTGAGAATGGTTTTTTATTCGACAAAGGTCCAAACAGCTCTCTTGAAACTTATCCTATAATAAAAACATTAATTGATGAATTAAAATTAAAAGATGAATTAGTTTATGCAAATCCAATAGGAAACAAAAGATATATTTTAAAAAAAGGTAAACTTCTTCATTTACCTATGTCTCCAAGGGCTTTTCTTTCAACTTCACTTTTTTCTGTAAAAGCAAAATTAAGATTATTAAAAGAACCTTTTATAGGTAAAGGAAAAAGTGAAGAATCAATTGCTGAATTTGTAAAAAGAAGAATTGGCACAGAATTTTTAGATTATGCCATTAGTCCCTTTGTCAGTGGGGTTTATGCAGGTGACCCCGCTAAATTAAGTGTTAAATTTGCATTCCCAAAATTATACGAACTTGAACAAAAACACAGAAGTTTAATATTGGGAACAATAAAAACCATCAGAGAAAGGAAAAAGCGAAAAGAGAAATCAAAACAAAATGCAAAAATGTTTTCATTTAAAAATGGAATGCATACTCTGCCAAACAGAATCGCTGAAGTTTTGGGAAACAGTTTATTATCATCTTCTGAAATTATAAATATCGAAAAAAAATTAGATGGATATAATATATTATTTACACAAAATAATGAACAAAAAGAAATAAATGCAGATACTGTCATTTCAACACTTCCTGCTTATGTTTTATCAAATTTAATAAAAAACATTGATGAAGAAACTGCAAAACATTTAAACGATGTTTTTTATCCCTCTGTTTTAGTTTTATTTTTAGGCTATAAAAAAGAATCTGTTAAAAGAAAATTAGACGGCTTCGGTTTTTTAATTCCTCAAAAAGAAAAAAAATCTTTTTTGGGTGTAATTTGGAACTCTTCACTTTTCCCTAAAAGGACAGAAGATGACAATGTTTGTTTTACTCTGTTTATTGGAGGTGCTTTAAACAAGAATTTATCACTACGAACAAAAGAAGACTGTATTACAAAAACTATTAAAGAATTTTCTGAAATAATGAATATAAAAGAAGAACCTTTTTTTACCTCCACAAAATTTTGGGAAAAAGCTATTCCGCAGTACAATATTGGGTATGAAAAAGTTGACAAAGCCATTAAGCATTTTGAGTCAAATAATCCCGGGTTCTTTTTAGGGGGAAATTACAGAAGAGGAATTGCGCTCGGTGATTGTCTACACAGTGCGGAAATTATTTGTGAAGAAGTAAAAAAATATTTTAATCTTGCCGTCACCAATCATTCGGTGACTTAAGAAAGAGTATCAATATTTGCTTAATTTTAAAATTATATTTTAAATGACTTTATTTATCGGAGAAAATGATGGCTAACTATCCAACCAAAAGATTGAGAAGATTACGTTATAATCCAATTATAAGAGACATGGTTAGAGAAACCTCTCTTTCAAAAAATGATTTAATTTATCCATTATTTGTAATACACGGAGAAAATGTGAAAAACCCTGTGAAATCTATGCCGGGTGTTTTTCAGTTTTCAATTGATAATCTTATCAAAGAATGCGAAGAGCTTGTTGTTTTAGGAGTGCCTGCAATTATTCTTTTTGGAATACCTGAACACAAAGACGAAAAAGGTTCTGAAGCATACGACGATAATGGAATTATTCAAAGAGCAGTTAGAGAAATTAAAGCTAAAATTAAAAACCTTTTAATAATTACAGATGTTTGCTTATGCGAGTATACTTCTCACGGACACTGTGGGGTTTTGGATGGTGAAGAAATATTAAACGATGAAACTGTTTCTCTGCTTGCAAAAGAATCTGTATCTCATGCTCAAGCCGGCGCTGATATTATAGCACCGTCGGATATGATGGATGGAAGGGTCTTAGCAATAAGAAAAGCTTTAGACTACAAGGGATTTACAAAAATTCCGATTATGAGTTACTCCGCAAAATATTCTTCCGGTTATTACGGTCCCTTCAGAGATGCTGCCGGTTCTTCTCCTTCTTTCGGCGACAGACGCTCTCACCAAATGGACATTGCAAACGGAGATGAAGCTATAAGAGAAATTGAGTCTGATATTGATGAAGGTGCTGATATTGTTATGGTTAAACCAGCCGGTCCTTATCTTGATATAATAAGAAGAGTAAAAGAAAAATTTGGAATGCCAACTGCTGCGTATCAGGTTAGTGGTGAATATTCAATGATAAAAGCTGCGGGAATAAACGGCTGGATTGACGAAGAAAGGGTGATGATTGAATCACTTATAGCAATTAAGCGAGCAGGTGCAGATATGATTCTTACCTACTTCGCAAAAGATGTTGCTAAATATTTGGATAAAAAAGAATAGTTTTTTGTTTTTGTGTAAACAATAATTTCTATAATTATTTTAAAAAATGAAATTAAATGAAAAATTCATCTCACAAGTAAAAAACATTTTGGTTGTTGGAAAAAACAACCAAATAGGAGATATGATTTGTTCTCTACCTTTATATGCTGCTTTAAAAAAACGTTTCCCACTCACAAAGATTACACTCGTTGCAGCAAAGACAAACTACCCTATACAAATAAAAGAAATAAACCCACATATTGACAGAATCCTTACTTTAGACAGGTCAACATTAAAATCATCCATAATATTTTTACGGAAACTTAGAAATATAAAATACCAAATCGGTATTGTCCCCTCTACCATTACTCTTTCATCTACTTCACATATTATTAATTTTTTATCGAGGGCAAAAATAAGGGTTGGAGTTAGAAGCATTAACGGGGTAAAAAACAATACTTCCTGCCTGTTGAATGTTAAAAAAGATTTTAATTGGAAAACAGAGAAGAAACACCAAAGAAACAGAAATTTAGATATTGTTGAACAGATTGGGTGTTATTTATCTAACGAAGAATTAAAAAACATTAAAATTAATATCGATGAAGAAAATGTCTCTTTTGCAAAAAAATATGTAGAGGAAAATTTTCCCGATAAAAATAAGGTTATTATCGCCATTCATCCCGGAGCGGGTAAGAGAGAAAACATTTGGGATGTTGAAAAATTTAAGTCATTAATAAAAAAACTAAACGAACGATACCGTCCTTACTTTTTAATAACAGCCGGTCATACGGATTCTAATATTATAAAAAACTTATCGTTATTTTTAAATGAAAACGGTATATCTTTTCATATAGCTGAAAATATAGAAATTAAAAGACTCGGAGATTTGCTTAGAAAAACAAACATTTACATAACAAATGACACGGGTACTATGCATATTGCAGATTCTGCAGGTGGAACTGTTTTGGCTTTATTTGGACCTACAAAAAATTATGAATGGGGACCAGACAGGAAAAAAAGTATTTCAATTCAATCAACCAAAAATAACATTAATGATGTTAC
>JADFGB010000305.1 GCA_022567875.1 Bacteroidota bacterium
TAGGATTTCCTATAGAATTAGCAATATTTGAAGCTCACGAAGCTCTGCTTCATTCTGAGCTTAGAAACGAAGTACAGTTATGGGCTGACGGTGGTGTTAAATCAACTGACGACATACTAAAGTTAATGGCTCTTGGTGCCGATAAAGTTGGATTCGGTACATTGGCAATGGTTGCTATTGGCTGTACAATTTGCCGTGATTGTCATACAGGTACGTGCCATGTTGGTATTACTGCTCATTACCCAAATAAGGCTATAGCTTTTGCTAATGGATTAAAAGAATATGAACCCAGAATACTAAATGAATCCGTTGAAAGGTTGGTCAATCTCTTTGATCAAATGAAAGAAAGTTTAAAAGAAAAAGGACAACAATTAGGTTTAAAACACTTAAATGAATTAATCGGAAAACGACACTTCCTTATGCAATCAGATAAAAAAGACAGCATAAATCTTTCTGTTTTATTTTCCGAATCAAACATAAATTATTTACAGAACAAGAATAGGGATAAAAAAATAATTATAAGCAGACCTAAAACCTCGCTGGAAATAATAATTAGCAAAAAAATTAAATCTCAGATTGATAAAAATGTTTCTTTAATTAATTATGAAGATGATCTTGTGGGTAATATGGATAGAGCATTAGGTACCGCTATTTCAGGTGAATTGGCAAAATTAGAACTAAACAAAAACAAATTTACTGGTAACATAGAATATAATTTCGGGTTTACTAATGTACCGGGTAACGGATTAGCAGCTTTTATGAGCAGTAATTTAACTATAAGAGTTAAAGGAGGCGGACAAGATGGTCTGGCAAAAAGTGCATCAGGAGGCAAGTTGGTTATACTAAAAGGTTCTAATCACAATGGTTTATTAGTTGATGGATCTGTAGGTAAATGTTTTGCATACGGTGCTCAAGCCGGTAAATTCTTTGTGCAAGGTAATGCAGACGCACGTGCTTGTATCAGACTTTCAGGTGCAAATGTTGTATTTGGAGCAAGAATAAAACAAAGGGTAAATGATAAATTACCTAATTTAGCAATTTGTGCAAATTTAAAAGGCTTTGCTTTTGAATATATGACAGGTGGTAAAGTTGTAATTCTTGGAGACCCCGGACCATGGATTTGCTCTGGTATGACCGGAGGAAAAATATATTTTTATATTGATAAAGATATGGGATTTAGTATTGACAGTTTAAAACTACGTTTAGCAGATTCAGCTAAGATAGATTTTTCCGAAGTAAGTAGTGAAGATTTATTAAATATAAATGAATTGTTAAAAGAATATGCAGACGAATTAAATAAAACCGGGCAACAAGATCAAATGGTGGAAGCTGATAATATATTAAAACTTTTAAGTGAAATAAAATATTCTTTTGTTACAGCACAATATTCAGGAAGTTTTGAGACAAAATATTCTTCTTTAGATGCACTAAAAAAAGTTTTTGCATAAATATTTTTTCCTTCCAATCGATGGTATTATTATAATTATAAGAGTGAAATTATTTATTATTGAATTTTACTTAAACGATGTTTTGTCTTTCTAATTTCCTCTATTAGAAAAAACAATAAAATAAATATTACTAAGGATAAGCTTATTCCAAGGAATGATATTTTATCCGGTGTAAAAACATTCTCAAATCCTTTTGTAATAAAAGAAGTATTAAAAGAAAAATCTTTAATTATAGGAATTTCTTTTGCACTAACAATACTTTTTTTAATAACTTCATATAAAGCTATACCAGATAAAGCAATTATTGGTACGACAAGAATAGAAGAAATAAAAATTATAAACCTTTTTTGTTTTTTGTTTCTAATTGTGATAAGTCTTAGCCTTTTCATAAAATCGGATGTGAAGTTTAGTGGGGTTTTTACTGGAGTTATCTTTTTAAGCCCTTCATCAATTTTTTTTAACGCTGTGTATTTAGATTTATCTACTGCAGAATTTTTTAATATATTAATTATAATTTCGTTTTCTTCGGTACTTAATTCATTATCTATATATTTATTTAACATTTCGTCGGTTAAATATTTCATAATAATTCCTCTGCATAATTATTTTCAAAAACAATTTTTCTTAATGCTGTTCTTGCCCTGTGCAGCATTACTTTCACATTATTCAATGATATATTCATTACATTGCAAATTTCTTCACAACTCATTTCTTCTAAATAAAACAGGTTAATTACAGTCGAATAATTCCCCGGTAATTTTCCCACTATTACAGTTAGTGATTTGCTTAATTCATCCTTATCATTTTTGCTTATAATGTCATCAACAGTTAAATTTATGAAATCATCAATAGATGACATTCCTGTTTCAATATTTCTTTTCTTGTTACTTACTCTTGTTAACGATGTGTTATATACAATTCTATAAAACCAGGTAGAAAATTTTGATTCAGCTCTAAATTTTTTTAAAGAGTTATATGCTTTCAAAAAACAGTCTTGAAGTATTTCTTCTGCTTCCATATCATTTTTGACAATACTCTTAACTAGAGAAAATGCTTTGTCTTTATACCTGTCTACCAATAAAGCATAATCGGATTGATTACCTTTTTTTACAGATTCTATAATTTCAATATCAGAAAGTATCTTCATTTTATTCTTTTGACCTAAATGTTTATCAAAAGGTTACTCATTTTTAGGTTATAAATGCAATTAGTTAATAACTCAC
>JADFGB010000306.1 GCA_022567875.1 Bacteroidota bacterium
TTACATTTCAAAAGAAAATAAAACTGAAAGAAGTAGAAATAATTTTAAAGTAACAAAATTTAATTGGATAACTGATGTTCGACCGCATAAGCAGAATCTTCAAGTTAAAATTAGACACGGGCAACGGTTCTTTAACTGTACTTTAAATTTTTTAGATGATAAAACTGCCGAAGTTATTTTGGATGAACCCGACCAAGGAATAGCGCCGGGACAATTTGCAGTTTTTTATGACGGAGATGTATGCTTGGGAGGGAGTGTAATATTAGAGTAATTATTCGTAAAATACATTCTTTTATTAGAAAGAAAACCCCAAACTTAGGCCACCGTAGAATTTAAATATTGAACCATCCGGATTATAAAAAGGTGTTATTGAAAACTTAAAAACAAAACTTCTATTTATTCTTTTAAATCCAATGACTGATGTTATTAAAAGACCACTATCTTGAGCCCCAAAAATATCACCTCCTAAACTACCTGAATAAGCAAAAGGAACAATTCCGACTCCGAATTCCAACACATTTTTATAAGAATAATTAATCATTATTGGTATAAAAGAACCTGCTAAAACAGCTGTGCCCCAACCAATACGTAAACTTAAGTCATCATAAAAATATCGTTCATAATTAAGTGATAGTGCCACTCCATTGCCTCCTAATTCTACAAATACCAAATTTTTATCTTTTGTAGGTTGGGTTTGTTTTGTTGAATCGTCTTTTATGAGATAGTTAGGTAAAGCTAAAGTAGAATATGAATTACAAATTATTATGAAAAATATAAATTTTTTCATCGCCCTCTCTTTGAAATAATTTACAACTAATACTAAGATAAATACTTAATATTCAAAAACACAATTTGCAGAATTCACTTTATTAAAGAATAAGCCATATTATAGTATAACATTATCGAACAGATAATTATTTATATTGTCATAGACTAAAATAAAGATTATATTTAGGTCTAAATATTTAGGAGACCTTATGAAATATAGTGAATCAATTAAACCAATTAGTTATTTAAAAACTCATGCTTCTAAAGTTATTAGAGATGTAGCAAATAATCAGAAAACATTAATAATTACACATAATGGTGAAGCTAAAGTTGTACTTCAAGATGTTAAACTTTATGAAAAAACTCAAGAAAGTATAGCACTGTTAAAAATTCTTGCATTGAGTGGAAAGGAAATAAAATTAAGAAAATATAAGCCACTACAAACATCCCTGAAAAATATTAATAAAAAAATAAAACGGTTCAAACGGGAACAAATTGAAATACAAAGTTAATATTGTAAAATCAGCTGAAGATGATTTATTAGAAATTTATAAATATATCTTTTTTAATGATTGTGAAGAAAATGCTGATAAAATATATTCAAAATTAGTTGAAAAAATTTCATCCCTTCAAAAATTTCCAAATCGAGGACATAGACTACCTGAATTAAATTTATTAGGAGTTGAAGATTTTTTAGAAATAAATTATAAAGCATATAGAATCATATATAGATTAATTAATAAAGTAGTTTTTGTGCAAGGTGTTTTGGATGGTAGAAGGGACTTACAAAAATTATTACAAGAAAGATTAATCAGAGAATAACACTACATAATAATGCTGTCACTGTATGACCCCCAATAAAAAACACGGGGCAGGCGTGACAGCCGTTCAATTCAAATTTTCTATTTGCAGAATTAAATTTATTCCTTTATACTTTGACCAAATTTTTTAATTTTAATAAGAATGCAAAAATCTCCTTTCGACAATATCGCTCCGTTTTATGACGAATTATTTTCAGACACAAAAATTGGTATGTATTTAAAACAAATTGTATGGAAATATTTAGATGAAAATCTTAGCGAAGATCTATCTTGTCACGGTACGACCCCCAATAAAAAACTCGGGGCAGGCGTGACACCCTTAAATATTTTGGAAATAAACTGCGGTACCGGAATAGATGCAATTTATCTTGCAGAGAAAGGACACAATGTAATTGCAACCGACCAGTCAACCGGAATGATAAAAACCGCACAGCAAAAATTGATAGATGTTGGCTCTGTAAATGTAATTTTCCAGCAGATGGATATTAGGGAAATTAAAAACAATTTCTTTGATCAACAATTTGACATAATATTTTCAAATTTTGGAGGATTAAATTGTATAGACAAAAATGACATTAAAAAATTAGGGAAGGATATTAAAGACATTTTAAATCCCAACGGAAGAATCATTGCTACTATTATGCCGCCCCTTTCTATCTGGGATTTTCTTTATTTCCTTTTTATTGTTGATCCGTTAAAGGGAATTAAAAGATTATTAAGCAAACCCATTACGGCATTTATTTACGAATCGGAAGTGACGGTTAATTATTTTTCTCCGCATTCTTTTTCAAAATTACTCGGTGATGATTTTCAAATAAAAAAAATATTACCCGTTGGTTTTTTTCTTCCCCCGACATATTTGGATAACTATTTTAAGAAACATTCTTCGGTTTTAAAAAGATTAAATAAATGGGAAAATATAATTTCTAAAAAATCATTTTTATCCAATCTCTCAAACCATTATTTGATTGATCTTCAACTTAAAAAATAAACGAATTATTATAAAAAGGTGCAACCTGTATATTCATATTTGTATTTTTCAATATTTTTTTACGTGCTTATAATTATGGAATGTGT
>JADFGB010000307.1 GCA_022567875.1 Bacteroidota bacterium
ATGCAATTAGTTAATAACTTACGTTACGCAAAATATTATCCGTTAGCTAATCCGTCAGTTGACGGAAATTGCCTCGACCTTCAGGTCGTGGAATAATTAAAAAAATCTAATGGCTTTAGCCACATTATTAGATAGAATGGGGCTAAAGCCCAGGCATTTAGTGTTAATTTAGTCCCCGACATATCTGTCTCGGCTTGGCCGAGCCAAGACGGGAATGTCGGGGCAATTAAGTAACATACAGAGTATAGCATGAGTTATTAATATTAATTAACCCGTATTATTTCTTCTTTCCCTTATAATATTTTATTAATTTATTTTTTACATTCTTAAAGTACAGATTTCTATAGATTCCCTTCCCTTTTGAAGTATAGTGTAAAATTGGCAACCCAGATATTTTTAATCTTTCGTCTGTGCTTTTAATTCTATCTATAGGGTCAGGGTGTGTAGATAAGAATTTTTTAATTTCTCCGGGATTATTCTTAACCAGGCTATCTGCTTTCATATGTTCAAAGAAAAATTTAGAACTCCCTGGATAATACCTGGTATCTTTCAAAAAATTGTATGAAAATTCATCCGCATCGTTTTCGTCCGAACGGCTGTTCGCTAAGAAAGCCAAGCCAACAAACAAGTTACTTGCAATTTGAGAAATTTGAGATGGGTTTCTTCCTAATACTAGGTTCAATAAAAATCCTACACCATAACTTGCAGTCATTCTTTTTGTACCATGTCTTCTTTCGGCGTGGGCAATTTCGTGACCTAATACTCCTGCTAAAGCTGCTTCTGAATCCAAATATTTTAATAAACCAGTATAAACATAAATATAGCCTCCCGGCAAAGCAAAGGCATTAAAAACTTTCGGATTATCAATTATTTCCAATTGATATTTATATATTTTTCTGCTGGCTATTTGTTGAGATGTAAGAATATGTTTAAATATTCTGTTTGTAATATATTTTTTTATTGATGGGTCACCTTTAAAAATAGGATATTCCTTTGAGTTTTTAGCAATTTCGCTGCTTACTTCACTTCCAAGATTTACATCATCTGATTGAGAAAATAAATTTATACCTGTATTACAACCATTACTAAAAATTAACGCAGTAATAAAAAAATAGAAAATGATATATTTATAATTTTTCATTAATAGCATCCTAATTATTTAATGTTTTCCACAATTCATCCAACAGTTTTTGAATTCCTTTTCCACTTACAGATGAAAAAATAATAGGTGTAATTTTTTTACGATTAATATTTAAATAAGATATTTTATTTATTTCTTCATCTGTAACTATATCAGCTTTGGTAAGTCCTACAACAATCTTTTGATTTGAAAGAACCTCGCTGTAACTTTTAAGTTCATTAAACAAAACTTTAAAATCTTTTACATAATCTTCTGATGAAATATCAATTAAAAATAACAAAATTTTTGTTCTTTCAATGTGACGTAAAAATTTAATACCAAGACCCTTACCCTTATGCGCCCCTTCAATTATACCGGGTATATCTGCAACTATAAAACTATTATAATCTCTATATTTTACAATACCTAAATTCGGTTCCAATGTTGTAAAAGGGTAATCGGCAATTTTGGGTTTTGCTGCTGAAATTTTTGATATAAAAGTAGATTTACCTGCATTAGGAAATCCGACTAACCCTACATCGGCAATCAGTTTCAATTCCAATATTATTTTTATTGTTTCCCCTGCTCTACCGAGTTCTGCTTTCCGGGGTGCTTGATTTGTTGAAGTCGCAAAATTACTGTTCCCTTTTCCACCCTTCCCCCCTTTTGCCAAAATATATTCATCATAGTTTTCTTTTAAATCGCATATAATTTTTTTCGTTGCTTGATCCTTAACTATTGTACCGACCGGAACTTTTAAAATAACATGATTGCCGTATTTACCGTCCTTTAATGAAGTCCCTCCCGGTGCACCGTTTTCAGCTTTATATATTCTTTTATATCTAAAATCTAAAAGTGTTGTAAGATTATGATGAGCTTTAATGATTATATTTCCGCCGTTGCCTCCGTTTCCCCCCGAAGGACCACCTTTCGGTACATATTTCTCTCTTCTAAAAGCTATTGCGCCGTCCCCTCCATTACCGGCAGTAACTTCAATTTTTGTGTAGTCTATAAACATTTGTTTTATTGATTAAAATAATTTGAGATTGCTGAAGTAAGTGTTGAAGCATCTTTTGCGTACATATTTACTCTGTAAGAAATAAAGACACCTTTTATTATTTCATTAGCTTCTTCCAATGTTGTACACTCTGATACTTTTTCAAGCGTAGTTACAAAATCTTCCTGATCTTCATTAAAAACATTAATTACAATTTTTTCAATTTCTTTATCACTTAGATAATGGAAGATATCATTTTCTCTTTGCGGCTTGGTTTGAGATTCAGGCATAGGCTCATCAGTTTTTTCACCTTTTGTTTCTTTAGATAATTCTTCTTTCTCATTTACTTCATCTTCACTTGCAGTTAGTTTCTCATCAGAAATTTCTTCTACAAAATTGTTGTCTTCATATTCTTCTTCCAAATTTGTAGTTTTAATTTTATCATCTTTTCCTTTTGGCAAAACTTCGGATGAATTATCTTCCTCACTAATTTCTGCAGGCTGATATATTTTTTTTTCTTTTTCGATTTCTTTTTTCCGTTCCTT
>JADFGB010000308.1 GCA_022567875.1 Bacteroidota bacterium
TTGTGAAATGGTTTCAGATGCATTTAATTGTTCATCTTTTGATTTACCTATAAATTTTTTATAAATATTAAAGGGTTCGAAAGTTTTAGTTTTTATTACTTCAAGTTTTTCATCAATTTCATTTAACAGTGATTCATCCGGTTCGGTAAATGTCTCTTCTTTTACGGTTAAAACAGAGGGCTGCCATCCTAACCCGGGCAAATGTTTTATCATTGCAAGGGGCCAATGAAGTGACGCTTTGCCTGAAGGAGGCCAAAAATATGTTATGAATAAAACTTTTTTCATACTAACATTCAATTCAAAAAGATTAAATTATATTCATATTAAATTTAATATCTTTTTGCTATATTAAGTAAAATTTAATGGATAATAATAATGCTTGTTAATATTTCTACTGCTTTGCCCCCTTATAAATCTACACAAGATGATACGATTAAAGTTCTTAAAGACAGAATAGGTGAAAATGAAAAAGCTATAAGATTAATAAACTCGGTATCTAACAATTCAGAGATTGATACTCGTTATTTTGTAGTACCCGATGCTTGTGAAATTCAGGAAGAAAATTTTTTTTCCAAAAACGGTGATTACCACATACCTGATACTTTAACCAGGATGAAAGAATATGAAAAATGGGCTAAACAATTAAGTGTACTTTCTGTAACAAACCTCTTATCTGAAAACGATATTGACCCTCAAACTATCAACAGAATAATTACAGTTTCCTGTACCGGTTTTTTTGCTCCCGGGTTAGATTATCATTTAATAAATACTCTAAATCTTCCGCGTAATATTAAAAAAACAAATATCGGTTTTATGGGATGTGCGGCTTCTGTTAATGCATTTAACTGTGTACTGGAATCTATTGAATCTTCAAAGGAAAAAAATAATAATATTTTAATGCTGTCAGTGGAACTATGCAGTCTTCATCTTCATACCGATGCTACTATAGATAATATTATTTCAAACACAATTTTTGCGGATGGGTGTGCATCAGCCTTTTTTACTGACTCAACAAAATATTCTAATATTTCAAAATTAAAATTGATCAATACATTTTCCATTATGTTTGATAATTCTCATAATATGATGGGGTGGAAGGTTGGTAACTTCGGTTTTGAGATGAAGCTTTCGCATAAGTTGCCAAAAATTATTTTAGAAACAGCCGTACCAAGGTTAAAAGAAATTTTATTGAACAACGGAATTAGAATAAACGAAATTAAACATTGGGTTTTACATCCCGGAGGTAAAGCAATATTAGATGCCCTGCAGAACGGGCTAAATCTTTCCGATGAATTGCTGTATCCTTCAAGAAAAATATTAAGAAATTTTGGCAATATGTCATCTGCTACTATTCTTTTTATTCTGAAAGAAATATTGGAAACTAAGACAATTAATAAAAACGATCTTTGTTGTGTAGTTGCATTTGGCCCCGGTCTGGTTATGGAAATTGCATTATTTAAAGGAATTTAATGTTTCTTAAAAGAAGTTACACTAAAGAAATAATGGATGATTTTTCAATTAAGGATAAAAGAATTGATAAAGCATTAAATGAGTTAAAAATCATAAATAAATTTCTAGGGGGAAATAATGTTTCAAAAACAGGCATTAATAAATTAATGTATAGTCACGATAAAAATTTTAGGATATTAGATTTGGGTGGAGGAGGTTCTGATAATCTTTATTTTTTAACAAACAACTCCACTAAAATATTCGATATAGATTTAAATATGCGTGCATGTAAATTTGTAAATAAAAGTAAACCTATGTTAAATGTTGTTTGTGCAAATGCATTAAAGCTTCCATTAAAATACAAACAAATTAATATATCTCACGTTTCTTTGTTTTTACATCATTTTAATAATAAAGAAATAATAAATATTCTAAACTCCTTAAAACAAATTTCAATAAATGGCATTATAATTAATGATTTACGAAGGACAATTTTTGCACTTTTGGGAATAAAATTATTGATTTCTATTTTTTCCAAAAGTGATATGGTAAAAAACGATGCACCTCTTTCTGTTAAAAGAGGTTTTATAAAATCAGAACTGAATAATATTTTAAATGAATGTGGTTTTCATAAATATGAAATACATCGCAAGTGGGCATTTAGATGGCTTGTCATAATATATTTATAAGATATTTCTCTAAATGAAAGTACACAAAAAATTGGTTATATTTTATTTGACAAATTTTCTACTCTATAACATTTGCTGATAAAACGTACAAATAATCTGCAAAGTAATATTTAATATCTGTTTTTATACCTATCATCTAATTATATTTGAAATTATTTATTTTATTTTTATTAAAAAGCTGTTATGAAATTACAATCAAAAAGTATTGACAAATTTATTGTAATCGGTGATAAGGTTCTAATTAAGCCTCAGGAAGCATTCGATAAAACATCAAGCGGTTTATATTTGCCCCCTGGAGTTACTGAAAAGGAAAAAGTGCAAAGCGGATATGTATTAAAGGTAGGCCCCGGCTACCCTATACCAGCCCAAACCGATGATGAACCATGGAAAGATTCCGAAGAACAAATAAGTTATATTCCATTACAAATTACAGAAGGCGATCTTGCTATTTATTTAAGAAAAGATGCTTATGAAATAAATTTTGAAAATGAAAAATTTCTTATTGTTCCTCAATCTTCTGTTTT
>JADFGB010000309.1 GCA_022567875.1 Bacteroidota bacterium
GCAAGATGTGTAGAAACAGAAAAATTAAAACTCGTCATTCTGAATAATCCTTTTCCTTCATCAATTAAAAATTTATTCACAAAGCCAATACCTTCAACATAATCATAGAAAGTAAAACTCGAGGAACCCGAAAAACTGAATAAACTACCTACTTGAGTTCTATAGCTTACGAACATATTAGAAAGCTTTAAACTATCGGCAGCAAAATTATAACTTATACCTGCCGATAAATTCAACAACTGTATTTTCTTTTCTTTAGAAGTTGTATCTGTCGGATCAACTTGAGTTTTCATTTCAAATATATTTGCGATGTTGAAAGAAATATTCTGCCTTTCACCAGCCGGAGCGCCTCCGTAAATTTCCCTTTCATATTTATTATACTTTACTGTCTCTCCCTTTGAATTTACATACGTTTCGTAATATCCCCATTTTGGGGATGAAAAATCGGGTTGGTAGTTGTAAGATATGCTTGGATTTACAGTATGCCTTATAGCTGCAATGCCGAGAATATTCGGTTTAAACATTCCGTAAAATTTTGTAGACGCTGAAACACCCATACTGAATGTTCTAACAAAATTTATTTCTTTTTCATCTTTAGTGACTATTGAATCGGCACCGTTAACATCCAGTCCTGCAAAAGTTCTTTCAATTCTTTCGTTGTACCATCTTTCCTGATAATTAAAAGTTGGAGAGATACTGAAGTGCCCTACTTTAGGCGACATACTTGCTGCAATAGTGTGAAGGAAACCTCCTCTCGAATTTAAATTACCGGCAACTCTATTCCTGTTAATTTGAAATTGCCCGTTATAATTATAACCGAAAAGTTCGTACCATTTTTGATGGCTGTAATCACTACTTTTTTTGAAGGGATAACTTTGAGCTTTGCTGAATCTAATACTGGGTAGTACTTCGTTTATATCGTTTGTTTGAATAACCTGGCGTCTACTGTAATTTATTGCCATACTGTTGCCTGACTCGTCCCAGGTTTTAAATAATGTTGCATTTGATATAATTTCATTCCTTAATACCTGGCTAAGGTCAACGCTTGTAAGATTAAGATAATTTGAAGAAACAAAATCAATATTTACATCTAATCTCATCGTTGGATTTATATTTTGATGATGCTGCCATCTTATCTGCCAATCTTTAGATTCTGTTCTATTCAGATCTGTTGACTCTCCCGTTTTAAAAAATTTATACCCAAGCTGAATACTTCCGCTGTAATCATATCTTTTAACATATCTGTATCTGCTTGCAAGGCTGAAACTTCCACGAGTGTAATAATCGGCAGTAAAATTTACATCCATAAAATCGTTTATTGCCCAAAAATATCCGAAGCGAGATAAATACTGACCGAACCTTGCATCATTACCAAATGCAGGTGGAAGAATTCCAGAACGCCTGCCCGAACGAATAGGAAAAACCGCAAACGGCAAAGGAATAGGAAAAGGAACACCCCCGAAATAAAGCCAAACCCATCTTGCAATAATCTGCTCATTTTGTACCATTTTCATTTTAGGGGAATAAAAATAGTAATGTGGTGGATTATGGTTGCACGTTGTATAAATTCCATCGGCAATAAAGTATGTGTTGTTATTTACTTTATGTATTTTTTCACCTGTGTAATATGTATCTCCGTCAGATATTTTTGCAGCAGTTATCATTCCCCTTGTAGTCTTAAAATTGTAGTCTATTTTACTGCCTGCGTAAGCATCGTCTCCCTCTATTAAAACAGGCGCCCCGATTATTTTACCTGGGATGCTGTCTGATTCAATTCCCCTTGCTTTTATTGTATTAGTGTTAAAATCAACATAAATAACAGCACTTTTTAAATCCGTAGCCCTAAATTTAATCTCACTTTTACCGTACAAATTCATTTTTTTTTCCTTAACTTTTATAATTAAAGAGTCTTTTGAACTCGCATATATAATTGTATCGGCCGGTGATGTGTCTGTTGTTTTTGTAAATAAAGTATCGCTGATAATTTTTTTAACAAGAAGTGAATCAGATATTGGAATTTTTAAAGATGCAATTGATTGAGCAAAGATAAAATTACTGCATAGAAAAAATAAAAACGAAGAAGTAAAAATGTAAATAAGTTTATTGAATAAATTCATTTATGCAATGCTCAATCAAAATTATAAATTATAAAAAGCCAATGAAGAAGAGCCAACAATTCCGGCTTCATTTTTTAATAGAGCAGGAAAAACTTTAATCCTATTTTTTAATGCTTTTAAAACTTTTTCTTCCAATGTTCTTTTTATTGAACTTAATAAGGGTTGTCCAAAAGCAGAAACTCCTCCTCCTACTATAAAAGTATCTATATCCAACAAATTACTTACGGATGACAAAGCTGAACCGACATAAAAGCCCACTCTTTCAATTATGAATAATGCATAATCGTCTCCGTCAATAGCGGCTTGGTTTATTATTTTGGGTGATAGTAAATCAGTATTATTATCAATTAATTTCAAAATTTTTGAATCCCTATGTTTCGGCAGTTCCTCTTTTACTATATCCATCAAGTAATGGTTTCCGACATATGCCTCAACACATCCTTTTGAACCGCAATTGCACAATCTTACGTTATAATCAATACTTTTATGACCTATCTCACCTGCTGCTCCAAAATCACCATGAAAGATTTTACGG
>JADFGB010000310.1 GCA_022567875.1 Bacteroidota bacterium
CCTAAGGTTGCAAGATCGAAAAAAGGTATATTTTCATCGGTTGTAAAAGTCCAACTGTTTCTTAACAGCAAAGTAATTTTTTGATCTACAGTTGAAATATATTTTCTCATTTCCAAAGTAAATTTTCCATAATTAGAAATCGAATTTGGATTTGTTACAATCTGATCGGTTATCTGGTTATATTCTGCAACGGCTTTAGCATAAAATCCTGATGAAGGTGTAAATTCAGAATTCCTTGAATCATAAACAAAGTTTAGTCTTTCACCGACAACAGTTGCCCCTTTTATGCCTGCAACTGAAGCAAATTTTGCCTGATTTATAGTATATGGTAAAACACCTTTTAACCTGTCTGCACCTTCTAAAACATCAACCGTTTTTATCCTTCCTCCAATACCGATTCTAATATGGTCTTTAGGCAGCCAGTAAAAATCTAAAAATCCGCCATATTCCTGATGTGTATAATTTGTTTCATCTTCTTCAATTGTTCCTGCTCCAATTCCAAAAAACCTATATCTAGAGTCCTGACCAATATTAAGTCCTAATTCATAACCAAATCTATCATCTTTTCCTAACGTGAGATTTTCATGGTGAAATTCCAAATGTTTGTTCTTTCCATCTTCAGAAATTTGCGCTGAAAATTCATAATTAAAATATGCTGCAGGACAACTTACAATATCCATTGCAACAGTAGCTCCGGCGTATTCGTTGTGATATGCCCTTACCTGAAATGTACCTGTCATTATTCCTTCACGTGTTACATTCATAAGACCAACACCAGCACCAATACTTTGACCGTTATTTTGGGTAGATCCTACAAACGGTGTCCATACAGTTTGGATATGTTTTCCATGATTATCAGGATCTACAAACAACCAATGAAGGAATTTAGGTAACGGAGAATCTTCGTTCCATCTGTAAAACATTGTCTTAATCGGTTCCGGCAAATCTACTTTTTTTTCTGCAACAATAAATCCTTTAGGTACAGGATCCATAGATGGGTTAGGAATATTAATTTTATCAGAAATTTTTGATGCAATAATATTAATTTTTGTTAAATAAACTTCAGCAATATGCGTAGAAAGATGCCCTGCATTTAATCCGGGAGTATATGTAATATTCAACTTGATGGTTTGTTTACCAAGCACAGCATTTTTTGCAACGGTAAAAGGTATAACAATATTAACAACACCTTCAAAAATATGTGTATAACCTAAATGGACGGGAATACCTTTTACTTTTGGTTTAGGGAAATTTGCTTTTTCAAAATAGAAATTGTTTGAAGGAGACATTTTTATTATAGTTGCCGCAGGTGCTCTTGCAGCAGGATCATTATCCCCAAGCCAAAATCCGTTCGGTACCATTACAGTTAATATTAATGCAGAGTTTTCACCTCTTATTACATTTCTCTCCAAGGGATTTAATTTTATCAGAAAAGGTTTTTCAACTGTTTGAGAATATAAACTTGAAGTAGTATAAAAACTGAATAAAATAATTAGTAATAACTTTTTTAAACTGAAATATTGCATCATCATTTCCTCAATAATTAGTAATAAATATAGACGAACAAATTTACGTGTTATAAATATTTATAAAAGCAAAGTATTTGACAATTATTAAAATTAGGCTTAGAATTTAAAATCCCATTCTTGCTCTTATATAATAAGAAGTTCTTTCAGTTGATCTTCCGATTGTAAAGGAGGTTGTAAAAGCACGATCAAGGAAAGAAATCCAAATTCCACCGCCATAGGTTGGGTGCCATTTATCAGAAGAAATATTTTCTTGAAATACTCTGCCAATTTCAGAAAATGTATGAAATCCAATGCGCCCCGGAATAATTATATTAAGTTTTGTTAAATAAAATCTTGCTTCAACTTGTCCGAAAATAGATGCATCGCCGGCAAATCTTTCCCTTACAAATCCCCTTAATTTTTCTTTTCCTCCAAGAAAAGCTGATTCAAAAAATGGATAAGTTCCCCAAACTTTTTCACCGCCTACTCTGAATGCCAAAGTAATATCAGTAAGGATTTTGAATGTTTGATAATGTCTAATATCAAAAGAAGCTTTACCGAAATTAAATTTGTTATCCGTTCCCTTAGGAAAATACGCCCCATAAATATTTATATAATTCCCATTATATGGATTTCTTTTTACATCCCGAGTATCAAAATCAATTGATGAATTTATTCCCCAAAACTTAAAAGTACCTGTTCCGTAATCACCGTAAGGAAATGAATTTAAAATCGAAGGATTTTCGACATTAGTATTATAATTGCTATAAGAAAATCCTAATAAATATTTTAGATTTCCCTCAAAATTAAAAATTAATGTGGGTCTTAAATCAAAAGCTCTCTGTTCTACACTGTTAAAATCATTTGAAGCTAAAACTTCATTATATATTGAGTTATTTCCAAAACCGTAAAAATCTGTCAATGATAGTTCTGTGCTATTTATTTCAATTCCAAGAGTAATACCCTTGAAAAGTGAATTAAAAAATGCATTATAATTAAAATTGAATCCTCCCGTTTTAGTTGCAACAGAAACAGATAAAGACATCCAATAATCATAAGGTTTTTTTCTGAAACCGTATTTTACAAGTATAGGTCCAGCACCGAGGACTACTCCGTCATCCGAGTTCACATGTTGAACA
>JADFGB010000311.1 GCA_022567875.1 Bacteroidota bacterium
AACCGTTTCCGGTATTGGTCCAGTTTTTATTAAGGGCTAGGGTACTGAAATAACTTCGAAAGGTTAATTGATATGGGCCTATGTTAAATATTATCTTTATCAACATTTGTAAATTCAGTTTTCTTTGCAATCCTAAATTTGAATTTTACATTATTAGTGACATTAATAAATAAGCTTCCTTCATAAATCACAAAATCAGATGCTTTAATTTCGCAGTTAGCTTGATTGTTAAAAACTATGGAAGCAGTATTATCTTTTAGAGTATTGCAAACAGAACATGAATATTTACTGTTTAATGAATATGATTTTTTTGCTTTTGCAGATTTACCTAATAGTATAAGATTATTATCTTCTACTACTTTAAATAAAAGAGCTGATTCAAAATCGAACTCAATAATTAAAAATTCACATAATTTACTGGGAAAATCTAATGATGATGATATGGCTAACGATAGGATTTCATTATATTTTTTATATGATTCAACTTTTGAACTTTGCATTCTTTTTTAATCCATTGTAGAAAATTGTGTAGTGTAAATATAATATTTACTTTATAAAACAAAAACTATCTTTTCATATTTATAAAATTAAATCTAATTGCAGAGAAAGTCTATTATCAACATTATTATAGAGCAAAGCTTCGCCAGAGCTTAACTGTTTTACATGTGGTTTATAAGTCTCTGCATATTTCAACGATATTTTTAATAAATTAGTTAATCTGTAATTACTTACAATATACCACCTAATACCATTTCCATTTAAGCCCACATTAGATAGTATGCCTCGCAAATCATATTCATATTCATAAACTGAAGAATTAAATGAATCAGAATTGAAAAGTATAATTCTTGAATTTATAGTTAAATTTCTAAAAGGTTTAATCCTTATATCTTGAAAAATAAGATATCCAAATTCATTTATACCCAATTCAGATATTTTAAAATTTGTTATTTCAAATCTACTTTTCAATCTTAATGTATGTGATGCTTTAAAAATAAGTTCACCTCGTAGGTTTTGTCTTTTGCGGCCTACAATTTGTAAAATACCGTTAATCTTCTTAGTGATTTCTTTATTCTCAATTTTATATCTAAAAACGGTCTCAATTTTTTTCGATGGTTTTGTCCTTAAATTTATTAAGAACTCATTACCCTGAGTGGATACAGGATTAGAAAATGTAGAAAAAGGAAATTGAAATTGGTCATAATAAATATCAATTAATCCAATTGGTGAATTCCACTTAATTCCATTATAAATACCAAATTCATTTGATACAGTTCCAGGTTTTTCACCAAAACTAAATCCGTGAATATTTGTAAAATTTCTTGGATAATTTCTAACGGAAGTAACCCACTTAAAATTTCTGTTGATTGAAAATTGTATGTTTATTATTGAAGCGATAGAAGTGCCGTTATAGGCTGCCTCACCAAAGATATTAATCTTATTTAAATAAATATCATAATAAATAGAATAATAATTAAAATTATTTCCGTTTAAATCAAAAATTGATGATGGCAAAAATGAATTACTAAAATTTGTATTGTAATATAGAATACCTGCATTTATTAATTCTTGATTTACATAATCTAATCTTATTCCTTTAAATGTTTCATTGGCAGATTTCCTTTTTCTTATTTCCGAAGTAGTTCTATGTAAACCGTCAATAGGTGCAGAAATAATTTTGTTTGTAACAGAATCTATATTGGCATCAAACTTATTACTGGAATAGAATGCTGATAATCTGTAAAAGCTAAATTTTATTGATGCGGCTGCTCCTCTAAAAAAATTATTTTCATTAGCGCTTTTATATGGTTTAATATTTCTGTTTTTCTTTTTTACAGGATAAATTGCATCTGCCCCTTTTACAAATCCATACGGACTCCAAAGAGCCAGCCCCTGTCCAAATTCTAAAGTGTAATCACCAATAATAAAATTTGTTAGGTAGCCTTTATCCTTAATTTGAAAGAAAAAAGTATTGAGATCGTTAATTGATTTTTCTCCAGGGTCTTTTTCGATTAATACACCAATACTATAATTATTGTAAGTTCCTAAAAAACGGTTGTAAATTTTTGGTTTTGAACCGGAGAACTTTCCGTCAATAAATCCTTTACGAGTTTGCAAATCACTTATTATTCTGCTTCTTATTTTAAATTGAGCTTTATAAAATGGTTCATTAATTTTTTCTTTTTTTATTGTTTGTCTTTTTTCCTTTTAACTGTAACAAAAGGAAATATCCTTTTCTTTTGTTCATTAGTCAAAAATTTTATTAAAAAAATATCTTCTTTATACTTGAATTTACCTACTATATTTCTGTAATCTATAATTGCTTTAGCAGTTAAAAAATCAATTGTTGGTATTTGCTGAAAATCTGTAATACCAGCTTTATTTAAATCTATAGGGTTATTAATTAAATCTTCAATTTTTTCATAGAGGTCGGAATTATCAACTTCTTTTGAGGGTTCCTGCAATAGTTCGTCAATGATCTCTTTTATATTAACTTGTAAGGAATCTTCTTGAGAGAATAAATTATTTTGAGAGAATAGTGTGACTAAAAAAAGTAAAAATATTTTGTAAGGAATCAATTTCATAATTATCAATTATTTTTTACCTAAATCTATTATAACACCAAATTGATGAGTTAAACCT
>JADFGB010000025.1 GCA_022567875.1 Bacteroidota bacterium
ATCCATGCAATAATAATCATCGAACAAGGCAGCACTACGAGCGCAAGCATTGTCAACTTCCAACTTATGCTTATGGCTATCCCGAGAAAAACTATAATTGTCAACGGCTCTCTTATCATATTTAGAAATGCAACGGAGATGCTTGCCTGCACAACATTTACATCGTTTGTAATACGTGAAATTAGATTGCCTATTTTTTCGTGTTTAAAGTAACTCATAGGTAATTTATGCAAATGTATGTAAGCTGAATTTCTAATATCTTTTATAGTGCCTTGTTCAACATAGGAAAGAAAATAAGCTTGCAGATATCCAAATATGTTCTTAAAAATAAAAGCCATTAAAACTAAAAAACAAATTTTTAGAAGAGCATCTTCTTTTGAACCACTTAGTATTACATCTTTAAATTTTTTTGATATATCATCTTTTACTTTTAATACCCACTGCGGGAGGAAAGATATTTTATCTATAATTACAGGCTGCTGAACCACTTCTTTTTTGGCAGATTCCTGAAACAATGTGTCCAACAGGGGAATTGTCAGGTAAATTGAAAGTCCGTTTAAACCTGCATAAAACACAGTGCATACAATAGATAACACAACATGTCTCCAATAAGGTTTTACATACCCTAAAATTCTAAAATAGGTTTTCAATTTATTTCCTTTTTACAAAATGCTTTTTAATCCGCAGCCGCCTTTAATTTTAATTGAGTCGGCAAGTTCTGATTTTTTAATATTAAAAATACTAATAGAAGATGAAAAATCTAAACCGTAATCATAAACTAAATAATCATTAAAGAGTATAAAATTTTTAATGTTATTGTTTTCAAATATTTTAATTACTTGATTTCTTTTTATTGAATAAATCAAAAGGATGTTCCTCTTTTCATTTGGGACTGTATTGAAAATTAAAAATTCATCACTCCAATATTCTTTATGAATATTTAAATTTTTAGAAAAAAGAACAAAATGTTTTTCGTTTTCTATTTTATCAAATATATAAAGAGAGTCTCCATAAACTAATTGATTATTTTTTTTAACGGATATTGGAAATCTATTTATAACCGGTAAAGGATATCCTTCTTTAATAAAGTTTATCGTTTCTATTGTGCTCAATAATTTTTTACCTGTGTTGTTATAAATAAATGTGTGCTTGTTCATATATTCAGAAAACCTTAAATCTCTGGAATTAATTATTACCTTAAATGAATTATCATTAATCCAATCCGCATTTATTTGTGTCCCGTTCATTAACGAATCAATGAAATTAACTTCGTTATTATATAAATCTATACTGTATAGTTTTATTCTTTTTATATATGGCAAAGTACTTCTTATCCCGTAATATTTTGCTGTTAAAAAATAGATGTGCTTTAAGTTGGGAGAATAATTTAACAGAATTACTTTTTCTTTTCTATCAAACCAAAATTTAATAGATTTCCTTTTGGCAAAATCGTGTTTGAAAATACCTAATTTATTACCGTCCTTACCTACAAAATAGAATTCTTTTATCTGCTCTTTTTTTGTATTGAATATATTTTTAGCAAGCGGCAGCTCTGTTTTATTATCTTCAGTACAACCACTAAATAAAATGGTAAGTAAGACAAATATTTTAATAAGTTTTACAAACATATTTACGCCATATTGCCAACAACTAAAAATATATGGAGTACCCACTGTACCAATTTCATAAAATAATTCCATAACGGACTGTAAATAAAAAGCAGTAAAATAAATGATCCGTAAAGTCCGAATTTGAATAATGATGCAGTATATTTATTTGGGAACAGGTCGAATAAAATGTGAGCTCCGTCCAACGGGGGAATCGGAATTAAATTAAACAGACAAAGAAAAACGTTAAAAAAAACACCGTACCAAAGAAGCGATAATAATGTTTCGCTTTGTCCATTGCTTAAATTGTTAGTAAATACAAAGAAAATAAAAAACAAAATAGCTAACATAAAATTTGAAAATGGTCCTGCAAATGAAACAATTGCATCATCACGTAAACGGTTTTTAAAATTACTGCTGTTTATCGGGACGGGTTTAGCCCACCCTATAAGTGCAAATCCGGAAACAAAGGATGCAATAGGTAAAATAATTGTACCTACTAAATCAATATGCTTCAAAGGATTTAATGAATACCGTCCTTCATTTTTTGCAGTATCATCACCAAATTTTTGAGCAATAAATGCGTGTGCAAATTCGTGAATAGTAATGGAAATAATAAACATCGGTATGAATGTTAAAAATGAAATCAGTTTTGGGTTTATTTGAATATCAGGCAAAGCATTATCCTCTTGGGTGAAAATCTCTGTGCATTTGTTTTATATAATCCCTGTCAATATGTGTATAAATTTGCGTAGTTGAAATGTCCGAATGACCGAGCATTTCCTGAACCGCTCTTAAATCAGCACCACCTTCTAATAAATGGGTTGCGAATGAATGTCTGAATGTATGAGGATGGACTTCTTTCATAATATCCGCCTGTTTCACATATTTTTCCACTATTTTCCATATTCCCATTCTTGAAAGTTTTGTTCCTCTTGTATTTAGGAAAAGATGATTTTCGCTTTTCATTTTTTTTTCCAAAAGTATTCTACTTTTTGTTAAATACTCGTTAATCCATTTAACAGCACTTGAGCCAATAGGAACAATTCTTTCTTTTGAGCCTTTACCAAAAACTCTGATAACTTCCTCGTTAAAAAATAAACTTGATATTTTTAAGTTAATAAGCTCTGATACTCGGAGACCACATGCATAAAGAAGTTCTAAAACTGCTTTGTCCCTTAAACCTAATTTATTATCCATATTTGGTTTTGAAAGAATCAAATCTATTTCGATTACACTTAAAACAGATGGAAGATTTTTTGATAGCTTCGGTGCGGATATTTTATCAATCGGACTTTCTTTTATGTATTTATTTATAAAAAGATATTTGAAAAAACCTTTAATGGTCGAGTGGTAACGAGAAGCTGAACGGCTGGACAGTCCAATATCTTTAAGAGACTTAAAAAATTCGGATAGATGTTTTTGTTTTATCTCAGAGGGATCTGAAACATTATATTTTTCTAAAAATTTTATAAAGGAAGACAAATCATTACGGTATGACTGAATAGTGTTTTCAGATAGATTTTTCTCAAATTTTAGAATGCTTAAATATTCCTTTAAAAAGATATTCATTGTTCATCTTTTTCCACAACTTTGCTGTTCTCCATTTGATCTTGTTTAGGATAACGAATTCTTCTGTGATGCTGTCCGATAAGCACGTTTTTAAAACTTTCTTTTATTAATGCGATATCAGAAAAAGTTAAAGGTGATTCATTTAATTGATCGTCATTAATTCTAGCCTCAATAAGACTATCAATAAGATTTTCAATCTTCCCTTTTTCCAAATCTTTCATCGACCTAACTGCAGACTCACAGCCGTCTGCAAGCATAAGTATAGCAGTTTCTTTAGTGTTTGGCTTTGGCCCCTTATATCTATAATTATTTATATCAACTTTTTCTTCTCCGTAAAGTTTTTTAGCTTTTTCATAAAAGTAACTCATAACCATAGTTCCGTGATGCATTGGAATAAAATCTTTAATTTCTTGAGGCAAACCATCTTCTTTTGCCAGGTTTATACCTTCATCAACATGTTTCAATATTAATGCAACACTTTCTTCGGGTGAAATACTCTCATGAATATTATCGTCATTAATTTGATTTTCTACAAAAGTTTGGGGAGAAATTGTCTTCCCAATATCATGATAATAAGCACCAACCCTTGCCAATAAAGGATTAGCACCTATTTTCTCGGATGCAGTTTCAACAAGTGTTCCAATCGTCATTGAATGACTGAAAGTACCGGGAGTTTTAGAAGCAAGTTCTTTAAGTAAAGGGCGGTCATAATTTGAAAGCTCAAGTAAAGTTAAATCTGTAGTTATATTAAAAAATCTTTCAAAGAAGATTAAAAGCCCGTATGTTAAAACTGGACTAATTAGTGCATTCGTTCCGGCAAATGCAGACTCTACAAATAAGGTTTCCCAAGAAGCGAATCTTTCAAATCCGAAAGCTAAAATTGAGGTGATATATGCTATTAAAATAAACTGAAACGAACGAAAAATTTGGGTTCTGTTTTTTATATCACGAACTGTGTATACGGCTAACCCTCCGGCAAAAAGATGTGTTGCCATAAACGAGTAATCGTTACCACGCAAAGCTCCTGTAATCAAAGCCAAAATTACAGTTGTATAAAACCCTACTCTTGAATCAAAAACAATTGTAATCAGCATAGATGCTGCAGGTATAAAAATTAAAAATTGCAAGGGTGCATTTATAGAAATTTTATTCACTAAAAATGTAATGAAGGAAAGAAATATTAAATTTATACTGAGCAAAAATATTTTTTGGTTATCGTAAAATATTTTCTTTCTAAAAAGTAAGAGATATATTATCAGTAAAACTATTATAAGGGAAATGTGCAAAAACTTTCCTATGAACTGCAGAATAATTTTATCTGTACTTAACATTTCACCTTTTGCGTCCCTGTAAGAATCAATTTTTGCTTTTACTTCTTTAGTAATACGATCGTGTGTGCCTACTATTCTTTCATTTTCGTTTACTATATTGCTGTATAGTGAAACATTGCTTCGTGCCTGGTCAATTTCTTTTTCGGTTAATTTTACTTGATAAAGTAATGTTGGTGTAATAAAATTATTTAAATAATCAAACAAAGCATTTTTAATTTCTTCAGGTAATTGAATTTTTGATAATCTTTCCAAAGCATAATTTCTACTTGTATTAACGGAATAAAATCTTTTTAAAGGTATAATTCTATCATAACTTTTCTTCCTTACAGCTATACTGTCTTTATTAGCTTTGGGTGGAATTTCATTTATTATACCTCTTGAATTAATATCGTTTAAAATGGTTTGTACAATTAAGAAAAGTTGATTCAATGTGTTTGTGTTATCGAAAGAAACATTTATTTCTTTTTTTCGTATGCCTTTAAATAAATTAAAAGAAGAACGTGTCAAAAATGAATTGTTTATGTATGAAGTATCATTATTTAAATTCGAATCTAAACTTGCTGTAAACCATTTATTATAATTTCTTAATTTTCTTATTGCTTCTCTACGAGCATTTTTTACTTCAAGATAAATAGGATAAACACCGGATTCCATTCTCTTTATATCATCATTGTAAACAGATAAATCTTTTTTTACAGGAAAGCTAAAATCAGCAATTAGGTCATTTTGTGTCCAGATTGAACCAATAGACACTTCTGATTCAATTGATTCCCCTTTAGGAAACATAAAAATTATTAATAAAACCGTAAATAATCCGATAAAGAATTTTATCTTGCCACTGTCTTTTTCTTTTAATTTTTCTAATTCAATCATAATTAAATATTATTTAATTTAATACTACTTACTAAATGTAATATATTAAAATAAATTTTTGTAGTTATTTAAAGATTTTTAATCAGCTAATTTTTGAAAGGTTAAATGTAATGATTATGGTACAAATTATCGCGCTAATAAGATATAAAAAGAAAGAGCCTATATGTCCAAAAATTAAACTACCGCTGCCGAATAAAATTGAATAAACCAGAACTACACCAACTAACCAGTTTATAAACATTTTTCCAAAACCAGAATCGCTTTTAACATCAGGCAATTCATCAGATATTACTTTCCAAAGTACCCCCCCAGGGTGAATTTTTTTATAAAAACTAAATAGGGTTTCTTTATCAGTAGGCTTGGTAAAATATGTTACCGAAACCCAAACAATAGTTGTAATAGTTATTAAGTAAAAAAGTGTAATTGGAAATTCTATTCCATAATATTTAATTATTGGATAAACAATAAATGGTGTAATCATTGCAGAAATTTCTGACCACGCATTAATCCTCCACCAAAACCAGCGTAATATCAACACTAACCCCAATCCTGCACCGCATTCCATTATAAATTGCCATGCCCCTGATATTCTACTTATAAATAATGTTACAAATACAGATATTACCATTAACAACATTGTTGCTAAACGAGAAATATTAACGTAGTGTTTTTCCTTTTCATTTTTTTTAATAAACCTTTTATAAAAATCATTAATGATATATGAAGTTCCCCAATTAAGCTGTGTTGCAATCGTGCTCATATAAGCGGCAAAAAATGCAGCTACAAGTAATCCTTTTAATCCAACCGGTAAAAAGTCTCTCATTGCAAATACATAACCGATCCCTTTATTTTCAGCAGATAAATTTGGATAAAGAACAAGTGTACAAAGTCCTACAATTATCCAGGGCCACGGTCTAACTGCATAATGAGTAATTTGAAAGAATAAAGTTGCATACAAAGAGTGCTTTTCGTCTTTTGCAGACATCATTCTTTGCGCCACATAGCCACCGCCGCCAGGTTCAGCTCCTGGATACCACGATGCCCACCAAATTATTCCTATATATGCAAGGAAAGAAGCAACCGTTAAAGAAAAAGCTCCGCCTAAAGAAGTTACATCCGTTATATTTGGAAAAAAATCGAATACAAATTTAGGAAGCTTGCTTTGGAGACCGGCAATCCCACCGATTTGAGAAGAATTTAAAACAATGATTGCTAAAATAATACTACCTGCCATTGCAATAAAAAACTGAAACGCATCTGTAACAACAACTCCCCATAAGCCTGAAATAGCCGAGTAAACAGCAACAAAAATCATACAACCAAAAACATAAAAAAGGACTTCACTTTCAGGTATTCCAAACATTCCCATCAATATTGTTGCCATCGCTTTATTAACCCAGCCCATTATTATCAGATTTATAAATAATCCGAGATACAAAGCACGAAATCCTCTTAAAAATTTTGCAGGTTTACCCGAGTATCTAATTTCTGCAAATTCTACCTCGGTCATTATGCCTGCACGTCTCCAAAGCTTTGCAAAAAAGAAAACGGTTAACAAGCCACCGAATGCAAAATTCCACCACAACCAGTTTCCGGCAATACCGTTCTTAGTTACCAGTTCCGTAACCGCAAGGGGAGTATCGGCAGCAAAAGTAGTTGCCACCATTGAAAGACCTGCAAGATACCATGGTAAATTACGACCGGATAGAAAAAATTCATTCATGTTTTTACTGGATCGCTTGTAATAATAAATAGCAATACCGAATGAAAAGAAAAAATATGAAACTATTATTATGTAATCCAAAGTTTGCAAATTAAAACCTATAGATTTTAAACAACATTATTTAAGTACTAAATAATAATTCACTTAGAAACTTTTATTTTTTTTGTTTTTTATTTTCGATTTTTTTCCTGATCCGGGAGCGAGGATAATGAATTTATTTTTGCTTTCAGGTTTAAAGATAGGTGTAGTGTAAATTTGAAAATCCCAAGAGTTATGTCTTAGCTGAAGATTTAAATCATTTAAGAAAGTAAGATTGAGTTGTTTCATTCCATAAAATATTTGAATGCATATAAAAGAATGGAAGCAATCTAAAAAAAAAAAATGATTAACAAAAATTATCTTTGAAAATAATTTTAAATCTTTATTTTTTACGCTGAAATACTATAAATAATTTTCCGAAAATAATGGTGGCAATCACACCTATTAAAGTATACCAGGTCCATGCAACCAGTTGAAATGATATAACCATTATCATAGTAATAATTCCAAGTATAAATCCGAACAAAGCACTCCGCTGATTTGCTTTCTTTACAAATATTCCAAGAAGGAAAGTACCCAAGAGTCCGCCGTATGTAAATGATGCAATACTTAAAGCTATTTCTACAACTGCCTTTGATGAATCCATAAAGAAAACGGCTGATATAATTAGAAGCACTGCCCAAACTACCGTTACCATCCTTGAGATTTTAAGCTTTTTAGTTTCACTTATTTCTTTTTTAGTAAACGGAAAGTAAAGATCTAAAACTGTTGATGAGGAAAGTGAACTCATAGAAGCGGCAAGTGTAGACATTGCAGCGGCAAACAATCCTGCTATTATAATGCCCGAAACACCATGAGGAAGAACATTTATAATAAACATCGGAAATATTTCATCTGATTTTACATTAAGTGTCCCGTAATAAGCATAAAGCATAACTCCGAGTATTAGGAATACAGCAAATTGAAAAACAATAATTACTCCACTTCCAATTACTGCTTTTTGTCCGTCTCTTAAATTCTTAGTTGCAAATAATCTTTGAACAATTAGTTGATCTGTACCGTGAGAAGCCATAGAAAGAAACATTCCACCAAAAATCCCCCCAAACAATGTATATGGCCTACTGAAAAAGTTTTTAAATCCCCCTTCAAAACCAAAATTTATAATACTGAATTTATCAGTTTTATCAGCAGCTTCAATTACGCTTTGAAATCCATTCGGTAAAAGATTTAGAATAAAGAACCCTGCTATAATTGCTCCGCCTAAATAGATAAACATCTGAATTACATCAACCCAAATAATCCCTTGCAACCCACCTGTATAAGTATAAATTAAAGAAATAACGGCTATAATAATAATAGCTGTGGGATAGGAAATATTAAGCATTAATTTTAAAGGAATAGCGGTTGCAAAAAGTCTTACTCCGTCTGCTGCCAAACGGGTAAATAAAAAAACAATGGAAGCAAAAGATCTTGTTTTTGTTCCGAATCTTTCCTCTAAATAAGTATAGGCTGTTTTCAATCCACCTTTATCATAAGCCGGAAGGAATACATAAGCTACTACAATTCTGCCCAGCAAAAATCCGATTGCAATTTGTAAGAAATTTAGGTTAGTAAGGTATGCAAGTCCCGGTACCGAAATAAAAGTTAAGGTACTTGTCTCTGCAGCGACAATTGAAAAACAAACAGCCCACCACGGAATTGTTTTTGATCCTGCAAAATAATCATCAGTGGTTTTTTGTTTCCCGCCGGAAATAATTCCGAATAAAGCAATGCCTATTAAATAAACACCTATGATTATATAATCAATTGATTCCAGGGACAAGAAATGCCTTAAGGTTTTTTAAGTTCTGCAATTGCTTCTTCAACGCTATTACAAACCTTTAATACTCTTTCAAGTTGT
>JADFGB010000026.1 GCA_022567875.1 Bacteroidota bacterium
TTTATTATTTTCAATTAAAAATAAAACAGGTAATTTTTCTCTGCTTGCCCAGTTAACAGCTTCGTGAAATTCCCCTTGACTTGTTGTACCCTCACCACTACTAACATAAGCAAAATTATTTTTATTTTGTCTTTTTAGTGATAGTGCAACACCAACTGCATGTAAAAACTGGGTTCCTGTAGCACTTGACTGAGACGGCAAATTAATTTTTTTTGCACCCCAATGACAAGGCAGTTGACGAGATCCGCTGCTTGGATCATCAGCTTTTGCAAAACATTCTAAAAAAAAGTCTGCAGGTGTTACCCCGGCTGTTAAAACAACAGCTAAGTCTCTATAATATGGGAACAGCCAGTCATTATTTGGATCAATAGCTTTGCCCACTGCTGTTTGAATAGCTTCATGCCCTGAGCCGGCAATATGAAAAAAAGTTCTGCCCTGTTTTAATAAATTCATTGCTTTATTATCAATACCGCGTGCTAATAGCATCAATCTTAAGGAATGAAGTATTTCCTTTTTATTTAGCCCGGTACTTTTTAAAACCGATATATTCTTTGTATTCGGAGTTCCCTTTTGTTTTAAAGGTTTTTTAATCGCTTTTTCAAAAGTTGCATTAGCGGATTTAATCTCTTTCGCCATCTTTTTCCTCAATTGTTTATATTATCCATTACTGATAGTGAAAACTCATCATAGTTAATATGTCTTATTTGATTATAACCGAAAACTTCTTTGAAATTCAAGAGTAAAATTTCTTTCACTTCTTCAATTTCTATTTTTTTTCCTAACTCTTTATTTAATGAAGTCACTTCTTTATCATCTATTCCACAGGGAATTATACCTTGAAAAAGGGATAAATCTGTATTTACGTTAAATGCAAAACCGTGCATTGTAACCCATTTTTTAACTTTAATTCCAATTGCTGCAATTTTTCTATTTTCAATCCAAACACCGGTATATTTATTATTTCTTTCTGCAGTAATTTTGTAATGATTACAAGTATTGATAATTATTTCTTCTAAAGCTCTTAAAAATTTATGAGTATCTTTTTGCCAATCACTTAAATTTATTATAGGATATCCAACAATTTGCCCGTGACCGTGAAAAGTTATATCTCCACCGCGGTCAATTTCATAAACTGAAATTTTATTTTGTTTTAAAAATGAATCAGAACTTATTAAATTTTTTTTATCTGCAACTTTACCTAGAGTATACGTATTATAATGTTCAAGTAAAAAAAATGTATCATCAATTAAATTTTTACTCCGTGCTTCCAATACATCTTTCTGTAAATCCCAAGCTACTTTATAATCTATTAAATCAATATTACAATAATTTAATTTTTTCAATTTACTATTTATCTTGTTAGAATATTTTCATTGTGTTAAATATGGATTGCTTCACCGTAAGCTTGAGCGGCAGCTTCCATCAGAGATTCAGAAAGAGTGGGGTGCGCATGCACTGTTTTTATTATTGACTCTCCCGTAGCCTCCAATGATTTAGCTAATGCTGCTTCGGCAATAAGTTCAGTAGCTTCCGATCCGATAATATGGGCACCTAATATTTCACCATATTTTGCGTCAAATATAAATTTGACAAATCCTTCTCTTTCACCCACGGCAAAAGCTTTACCGCTTGCCATAAAAGGGAATTTTCCTATTTTCACTTCATAGCCCTTTTCTTTAGCTGCTTTTTCCGTTAGACCAACACTGGCAACCTGGGGCTGGCAATATGTACAGCCGGGAATATTTTCATATTTAATATCAGGCAGATCCAGTCCTTTCATTTTTTCAACGCAGTGAATTCCTTCTGCTGATGCAACGTGTGCTAACCAGGGCGGACCTATTACGTCACCAATTGCATATATCCCTTTAACATTAGTTTCGTAAGAAGATTTATCAACTTTAATATGATTTTTAAAGAGTTCGACTCCTAATTCTTCAAGTCCGAATCCTTCAACATTTCCGGTTACACCTATTGCAGATATAACTTTGTCAGCGGTAAGGATATCCTGTTTTCCGTTTTTGCTAATAGTTACATTTACTTTTTTACCTTTTACTTCGGCTTTATCTACTTTTGTGCCGGTATAAATATTAATTCCACGTTTTTTAAAACTTCCTTGAAGAGCAGCAGAAACTTCATGGTCTTCAATCGGTAATATGGTATCCATCATTTCGATAATTGTTACTTTAGTCCCAAAGACAGAATAAAAATAAGCAAACTCAATCCCGATAGCGCCCGCACCTATTATAATTAATTCTTTTGGTTGTTTATCTAAAATCATTGCTTCAGTGCTGGTAATAATCATTTTTCTATCTATTGGAATAGTATTGAAAGTTTTGGTTCTTGCACCGGTTGAAATAATAATTTTATCTGCTTCTATTTTTTCAATTTCATTTTGGTTTTCATCAAAAACTGATATTTGAGTTGTAGAAGTTAATTTTCCAAAACCTCTTATTCTATTAATTTTATTTTTCTTAATTAACATTTCCACGTTTGAGGAAATCTTTTCAGAAATATTACGGCTTCTTTTAATAATAGTACTAAAATTAAACTTTAGTCCTGTTGCAGTAATACCAAATTCCTTCCCTTTATTTTTAATTAAATCGTAAATTTCAGCATTTTTTAATAACGATTTTGTTGGAATACAGCCCCAATTTAGACAAATTCCGCCTAAATTATCCTTATCAATTAAGACAGTTTTATATCCTAATTGTGAGGCACGAATTGCTGCAACATATCCGCCGGGACCACCACCAAGTATAGCTATATCAAATTTTTCATTCATAAGAATTTTAATTACTAATTATTCTGGGTGACAAATATAATTACTAAAATAGGAAAATAAAATGTAAACAGTCCTTTAATCTGACTCACGAGTCAGCTAAAGTTGTTTTATTTGTTTGATAATATTAACACCAGGAGGTGTATAGCAAAATATTTAAATTCAAATGAAACAATTCCAATTTGAAATTGGTTACGCTTTTAATTAATTGGTTGAATAAAATTACATGCAAAAAGTAATAAACAATATTATGTTTAATGCCTTTTGTGTTTAAGGAATTTTTTTATTAGAATTTCTAATCGACTAAATTAGTATAACTGGCAACAGCTTCATCTATATTTTTATAAATCTCAAATATTCTCATCATACCTGTAATTTCGAAAAGAACAAAAGTCTCTGAATGTAAATCAGAAATTTTTAAACTACGCCCAGACTGCTTCAATTTACGAGCTGCAGATACTAAAGTTCCCAAAAAAGTAGAGTCCATATATTTACATCCTTTTAAACAAACAACAATGTTAAGTTTACCATCATTAATTCTTTGATCGAGAATATCTTTAAATTCTTGGGCATAATTATAAGTAGCTCTTGAAATGTGAACCGATTCAATAGCAATCCCCTCTTTTACTTCGGATGAAAATTTCATTACATATACCTTTTATTAGTTACATTAATTTATTCAATATTTAATATTTAATATTTAATATTTAATATAAATAAAAATAGAATTTTTATTTTAAAAAAAAAGTTTCTCATATTCTTTCAGTGATTTTGGATTTATTAAAACATCTTTATTTATTACTTTTTCTCCGTTGCTCATTTTAGTTATTGCAATTTCAACTTTTTTACCGCTGATAGTCCGGGGAATTTCTTTTACCGAATATATCAGGGCAGGAACATGTCTTGGAGATGCTGACCTTTTTATTTCTATTTTTATTTTACTTTCTAATGTTGAATTAAATTTATAATTTCTTTTAACAACAACAAATAAAATAATCCGAACATCATTTTTATGTTTTTGTCCTATTACAAGACTGTCGTTTATCTCATTTAACGATTCAACAATTCTGTAAATTTCAGCAGTTCCAATTCGAACACCCCCTGGATTAAGTGTTGTATCGGATCTTCCATAGACAATTACACCACCGGATTTTGTAATTTTAATGTAGTCTCCGTGGTGCCAAACATTGGGATATTTTTCAAAATATGCCGCTTTATACTTTTCATTTTTTTTATCATTCCAAAAATATAAAGGCATAGATGGAATAGGTGCTGAACAAACCAATTCCCCTTTTTTATTTATTAACACTTTCCCTTTTTCATCAAAAGTTTCAACTTTCATCCCCAAGCCTCTGCACTGAATTTCTTCTGAATAGACAGGCAGGATGGGGCAACCGAGCATAAAACAAGAAATAATATCTGTTCCTCCTGAGATTGAAGAAAGTTGAACATCTGATTTTATATTTTTGTAAACCCACTTAAAGTTACCCTTTGAAAGTGGTGAACCTGTTGAAAGAATTGTTTTAAGAGAATCTAAATTTGAAATTAATTTCGGTATAACTTTATTTTTTTCACAAATACTTAAAAATTTTGGGCTTGTACCAAATACAGTTATTTTTTCCTCTTCAATCAATTTCCATAGTTTATCTAAATCAGGATATCCAGGGTTGCCGTCAAATAAAACTACCGTTGCCCCAATGCTCAGTGAACTTACCAACCAATTCCACATCATCCAGCCACATGTAGTAAAATAAAAAATATTATCACTACGTTTTAAATCTGTATGTAAAGCTAATTCCTTAAAGTGTTGGAGTAATGTTCCACCTGCACCGTGTACAATACATTTGGGTACCCCTGTAGTACCTGAAGAATACATTATATAAACAGGATGATCAAAATCAGTTTGAACAAAATTTATTTTTCTTGCATTGTTCTTTATTAATTCATCAAAATATAAATAATTATTTTCCCTTTTCTTTTTTAATTTTTTACTTTTTACTGAATTTTTAAAATCAAATATTTTTGAAATCAAAACAATGTTTTTTATTTCAGGAATTCTTTTTTTTATCCCTTCAATTTTACTCATACAGTTAATAGATTTTCCATTATAATTATATTCTTCAATTGCAAAAAGAACTTTTGGTTTAATCTGATTGAAGCGATCAAAAGCGCTAATTATTCCAAAGTCAGGCGAACACGAAGACCAAATTGCGCCTAAACTAGTTGCTGCTAACATAGCAATAATTGCTTCCGGAATATTGGACACAAAGCCGGCAACCCTATCCCCTTTTTTAACACCTAATTTCATTAATGAATTTGTCAGTTTAGCAACAAGTAAATTCAATTCTTTGTAGGTTAATTCAACCCTAGGATAATTTTCCCTAAAACTTACAATTGCTTTCTTAGAGTCATTATACCTTAATAAATTTTCTGCAAAATTTAGTTTAGCCTCTGTAAACCATTTTGCACCAAACATTTTATCAGCGGTTAAAACAGAATTATATTTCTTGGAATATTTTATTTTACTGAATTTCCAGATAGATTCCCAAAATTCATCAATATTATTAACAGACCAATTATATAATTCATTATACGAGTTAAATGATTTTTTATATTTCTTATTTATGAATTTTATATATGCATTGATATTTGAAGTATCAATTCTTTCTTGAGAGGGTATCCAAATTGGTTTTTTCAAATTATAATCTCAGTATAAAGGTTTGTTCTTTCTGTAACTATTTAAATAATTCTACCATTAAAGCAGATTTCCAAGCAAATTCTACATCGTTATTCTGTAAAGCATTCTTTGCTGTAAGTACAAAATACTTTGATTCATTTTTATCTTTTTGAAGAATCATTAAAGCTAATTTCAACATATTTTTATAGTCATTTAAAACCTGGTATTTAAAAAAAGTTTCAACTAATGATAGTTTTATTTCTAATCTTTCATCTTCAATATTCTTTTTCAGTTCAAATTCTTCCTTAGATGAAGGTATTTTTGAAATTCCGGCAAACTTCGCTAAATCATTTGCAGAATATATTTCAGAAGTTTTAATAAATTCAGGAATATTATCAAAGCCCACGCCGAGAGAAGTTCCCGGTTTTTCTACAACAAAAACAGAATCTCCATTTGCTCTACAATAATAATTTGCAGACATTCTCCCAACAAGGTCAATTAAATCAGGTTCAATAATCCCATCTTTTATAATATCTTTTTTAACGTGAAGTTTAACAACTTCGCAAATGGCTAAATTAGCGCTCCCCCCACCTTCCCCATAGCTTATCATATCTTTTAAGATACATTCCATCTGGAACGGGGATTGTTTTACTCTAGGTGGTTTTACTTTATCAGATTCAATAGGAGTTAAACCTGACTTAAAAAATTCATCAACATCGGATGGATATTCCGAGGAAGCAAGACTGATCTGTTCTACCATTGAATAAGTAACAGCTTGAACAACACACTCTTTAGTTTGCATTAAATTATTGTAAGTGTCTTTTAAACTTCCGTCTCTTCCTCTTCTTGCTGCAGAAAATGCAATTATAGGAGGGTTGACACCGAATGCATTGAAAAAAGAAAAGGGAGATAAATTAGGTTTACCATCTTCTGATAAAGTAGAAACCAAGGCAATAGGTCGTGGTGCAACTCCGCCCAATAGTAGTTTATGGAATTCCGGGACACTTACATCTTTAGGTTCAATATGTAACATCATACATTCTTCTTTTTTGCAAGTATTGAATAATCATTGTTTGAAAGTATCAACCTGTTTTTTAATCTGCCCAAACCTTCAATTTCCAGTTCCATAGTGTCATCGGGATGAATCCAAATTGGTGTGAACTCTTCATTTTTCTCTTTTGCTTCAATAGCCCAGGTACCGTTTAATTCTAAATAGCAGCCTGTCCCCACGGTTCCCGAGCCAATAACATCACCAGGTATTAACTCAACACCGTACGAAGCTCGTTCTATTATTTCTGCAAATGACCAATTCATATCTTTCATATTTCCGTTTGAAATTTGTTTGCCGTTATGAAAAGCAGTCATCCGTAAATTATATTTATCGCCTGAATCCGCTTCTATTTTAAATCCTTCTAATTCATCAGGAGTTACAAGCCAGGGACCGATTGTTGTTGCAAAGTCTTTTCCCTTTGCCGGACCAAGATTTAATTTCATCTCTTCCATCTGAAGACGCCTTGCACTTAAATCGTTCATTATCATGTAACCTGCTATATATTTATCTGCTTCTTTTGCCGAAATATTTTTGCCTCTTTTCCCAATAACAACGGCTGCTTCAAGTTCAAAATCTAATTTTTCAAAGTGATCTTTTTCCAAGAGAATATCACCTTCACCAAAAATGGCATTATGATTTGTCAAATAGAAAATCGGGAATTGATCAAACTCGGGAATCATATCCACTCCCCTGTTTCTTCTTGCTGTAGCAACGTGCTGACGGAATGCATAACCGTCTCGGCACGAAGTCGGATGTGGAACGGGTGCTAATAATTTTACATCATTTAATTCTATCGATTCAAATTGACCACTGTTTTTAATTTCTGTTTCCAAGTTGCGAGCTATGTTCATATTTTCATCTTCACCTTTTAGGAATTCACCCATTGTTGAAGGTAATTGTTTGCCTGATTTTGCAGAGCAATTTTCTAAATCATAAATTTTACCGTTTATTAATAATCCGACTCTGTCAGCATTATTTTGTTCATAAGAAACAAATTTCATTTAAATCTCCATTTACAGTTTTATATGTTTGGTTGTAAATTATATTCTTTTAATAATTGATTTTGAACCTGCGAAATTACATTTATAGCAAATTCTGTTTCTTCATCAGTCCCCGAATTTATTCTTATTCCATTTGGAATACCGAAAGATTTTACATGTCTGAGTATCAATCCTTTCTTCAAACATTCATCGTTAAATTTCGCCGTATATTCTTCATCGGTAAAAAGCATTAACAAAAAATTTGCCGACGAAGGTAAAAATTTTATAGATAATTCATCAAATATTTGCTTAAATTTTTTCAACGATTTATTATTTTGTTCAACTGTCTTTTTCAAAAATTCATCGTCATTAAGAGCAGCAATTGCAGCTACCTGAGCCAATGAATTAGGTTCAAATGTTAATTTCACTTTGTATAATATTTTAATCAATTCTTCTTGCCCAACAGCAAAACCGATTCTAATTCCAGCAAGTCCATATGCTTTTGACAGCGTTCTTAAAACTATCAAGTTTTTATTATCGTATTCCAGACCATTTGGGTAAACAGGATTTGATTGTGCGTAAACATTATAAGCTTCATCCAAAACTATTAAAATATTTTGCGGAACTTTAAGAAGGAAATTTTCAAATTCTTGCTTTGTAAAGATTGTTCCCGTGGGGTTATTGGGATTTGCAAGATAAATAATTTTAGTTTTTCCTGTTATATTTTCGGTAATTTTTTCAAGATCAAATCTATAATTAATCTGTTCAACTTGTTTTGAAATTCTTCCGTATTTGTTAACGTTTAGATACCAACCAATAAACGATCCTTTAAAAGTTATAAGTTCATCTCCTTCTTCACTGAAAGCAGAGATGATATACTGCAACAAAGAATCAGAACCGCTTCCTGTAATTATTTGATCCGGTAATTTGTTTATTTTTTTGGCAATTACATTTACAAGATCAAATGCTGCGGGATCCATATATCGATGAATTTCAATGATGTGCTTTTTAATTGCTTCCATCGCTTTAGGAGAAGGGCCTAATGGATTTTCATTTGATGCAAGTTTTACAATTTTTTTAAGTCCGTATTCGCGGGAAAGTTCATCAATTGTTTTACCGGCTTTGTAGGGTATAAGATCTTGAACATACTTAGGAATTTTAATCATTACCGTTTTCTAACCAGGATTGAGAATAATTATCATCCATTGTTTCTTTTACATTAGTGGTCAATTGCAAAGGTGCAAAAGTATCAACCATAATGGCATATTCGTCTGTTGATTTTTTACCTACGGATTCTTCTATCTTTCCGGGCTGAGGTCCGTGAGGAATTCCCATTGGGTGAAGTGTAATAGATCCTTCTTTTACGTCTTTTCTTGACATAAAATCTCCGTGTACATAATAAATAACTTCATCGCTGTCACAATTTGAATGATAGTACGGAGTAGGAATTGAATTAGGATCAAAATCAAAAAGACGAGGACAAAAAGTACAAACAACAAAATGCTGTGTTTTCAAAAACAAATGTACAGGAGGGGG
>JADFGB010000312.1 GCA_022567875.1 Bacteroidota bacterium
GAAAATCTACAGGTACGGAAAAGTTGTCTGTTATTATGGATTTATGAAATACCTTATTCTTAAAATCATTTGATATTTTAAAATTATATTGTAGCCGTTCTAAAATATCACCATTATCCAATCTTAATCCTTTAAGTAAAGTAACAGTAACTATTTCACCAAGAGAGAAATTGTTAAAAGGTTTAAATATTATTTTTTTACCGTTATCACTTAATATTATTTCTCCGCTATGAATACCGCTTTTTGAACCATAAACCTCTATCCAATTCTTGTTGAATAATTGGGTTTTATTGAATGATGACTTAGGGGTAATAATGATGTTGTTATAAGGTGAGACAAATTTACTATTAGGTACGGGAGAAATGTAAATATAATCTGAATTAGAATTACCTAATTGTGCAATAGATATAAAATTAAGTAAAAAACATAAACTAATAATTAATTTTAGCATCAAAATATCAATATTAAATTAAAGGTAAATAATGAAAAAAATGGTAAACAGATGTAAAAGTTAAAGAAATAATAGAATAATTCAAGGGCTAAAATTATTCTATTTTTAAGGGATGAATGGGGATAGATTTATATCCCCAATTTAATTATTTTTTATCTTTGTCTTTAACTCTTTTATCTAAAACATTGTCAATAATTTTATATTCTTTTGCTTCTTTCGCACTTAAGAAATGGTCTCTATCGCAATCTTTAGCAATTTGTTCTAAAGATTGTCCTGTATGATTTGCTAATATTTTATAAAGAGAATCCCTTGTCCTAATCATTTCATTTGCATGAATTTGAATATCTGTAGTTTGTCCCTGCAAGCCTCCAATCCACGGTTGATGAATCATTATTTTTGCATTTGGTAATGCAGTTCTTTTACCAGGTGCACCGCCAGCTAAAAGAATTGCTCCCATACTTGCAGCCATACCTACACAAATAGTTGCTACTTCAGGTTTAATATATATCATAGTGTCATATATTGCCAAACCTGACGTAACGCTTCCACCGGGGGTGTTAACGTATAAATTTATATCTTTATCGGAATCTTCTGCTTCAAGAAAAATAAGTTGTGCAATAACAAGACTTGCAATATGGTCATCTATTGGTGAACCGATAAATATAATTCTTTCTCTTAAAAGCCGGGAATAAATATCCATTCCCCTTTCACCCCGTCCGGTTTGTTCAATTACATAAGGGACTAATTGGTTGTAGTATTCTGGATTTTTTTTCATTTAGATTCCTCTGAATCGTTTTTAAATAATTTTTTTGGATCTACTTTTTTAATATTGTTATTTTCTTTGAGAAAATCTAAGAGTTTTTCATCTTTTAATTTTTCAGAATAGTTTGACGATTTATAATAATTAAGTAATTTCTCAACAGTTATTCCGGTTTTTCCAGCATCCTTTTCAGCTAATTTTTTTAAGTCCTCTTCATTGACAACAATATTTTCTTTTTTCTCTATTTCAGATTTTATAATATGCCATTTAACTTGGTACTCTGCAGATTTTTGGTTTCTTTTAGCAGCTTCATCTTTATTAAAGTTTTTCACCCCCTCTTTTTTTGCATGTTCTTCTTCATGATTTATTAGATTTTCTAAATAGTTGCTGACTATTGTAGAAGGAGGAACAAAATCGTTTTTTTCAACTATAGCAGAAATTAATTTATTTTGGATAAATTCATTTTCTTGTTGTTCAAAATACTTAGAAATATCTTTCCTGATTTCTTCTCTTAATTCTTGTTCAGTTGATACTTTATCTTTTGTTAACTTTTTTACAAATTCTTCATTCAAATCCGGCAATATTGATTTATTTATTTCTTTTATTTCTGCTTCATAAATAAAATTTTCAATAATTTTTTCATCTTCGCCTTTACTGTTTTTTATGTTTCTTTCATCTTTAAATGAGAAATTAAATTTATCACCTACTTTTTTATTCTTTGAATTTTCAATTATTTCTTTTTGAACATTTTCATTGGAAAGGTCTATCTGGATTTTTTCACTTTTAGCATTTTTGTAAGGTTTGCCGTCATCATTTATTCTTAATATTTCCACATCAATTATATAATCTAAACCACCAACTTTATCGGCTTTTTCTTTTTTAGTATTTGCTTTTTTAATTTGTTTTATTTCTTTTTCAATATCTTCATCTTTCACTTTGAAGTCTGGTATATCAATATTTAATCCTTTGTAATCTTTTATCTCAATTGTAGGGTATACTTCAAACTTTACTTTAAAATAAAGGTCTTCACCCGGTTTAAATTTAATGTCTGATAAAACAGGTTGTCCTATGGGATTTAATTCTTTCTTCTTTGATATCTCCCAGAATTGTTTATTGGCGATTTTTTCAGATGCTTCATAATCTAGTGAATCACCGTACATTTTTTTTATCATAGAAATAGGAACTTTACCTTTCCTAAATCCGGGTAATTGAATTTTTTTTGCTTGTTTTATTACTTCACTTTCTAATTGATCTTTGAATTCATCATATTTCAGAGTTGCTTCAAGTTCTCTTTCAGATGTAGTGATATCGTTTATCTTAACGTCCAATGTATCCTCATCATTATTATTTTATTAAAAGATTGTGCGAGAAAGGGGCATCGAACCCCGATACCTTTCG
>JADFGB010000313.1 GCA_022567875.1 Bacteroidota bacterium
CATCGAGTATTACAAATTTTGTGGTAGTACCTTTTTTTATATAAAGTACTTTTGAGATCAGGGATCCGCAATTTGCAACTATTGACCTGCCCAATTCAAAATGTACACTTTGTCCCGGATGAATTTCTAATAATTCTTTGAAAATATTAAAATAATCTTTGAAGTTGGGAATAGGCTTCTCGTTAACATTAACATAATCCACTCCCAATCCGCCTCCCACATTTATATGTTTAAAAAATATTCCCCTGTCAGTAAACCACCTCTGCATTTCATTTATTCGTATACACAAGCTTTTGAACACTTCAAAATTTGTTATCTGTGAACCGATGTGAAAATGCAGACCGGTAAGTTTTAAATTATTAAAATTTGGAAGATTATTTATTATCTCATTCAATTCATTTTGTGAAATACCGAATTTATTTTCCTTCAAACCGGTAGTTATATAATAGTGTGATTTTGCATCTATGTTCGGATTTATTCTTAAAGCAATGTTAACAATATTATTGTTTCCTTTCCCAAGTTCGTTTATAGTTTGCAGCTCTTGTAACGACTCACAGTTAAAACAGGATATACCGGTATTAATGCCTGTAATTATTTCTTCATCCGATTTGCCAACTCCTGCAAAGACTATATCAGATGGATTAAAGCCCGTTTCAACTGCTTTTTTAATTTCATTACCGCTAACGCAATCGGCTCCTAAACCATTGTGTTTTATAATCTCTAATATTTTATTATTTGCATTTGCTTTTAGGGCGTAATGGATTTTAAAGTTATCACTATCGGAATTAATTAGTAATGAATTGAGTGTTTCATTAAGCGTTTCCAAATCGTAATAATAAAAAGGTGTAGCAAGCGACCGAAATTTATTTATCGTTTTGTTGTTGAACATAAAAAATCAGATTAAATTATTTAAGGCTATCAGCACTTCTTTTTTGTCTTCGGAATTAATTAAAATTGAAATATTATGTCTGCTGCCCCCGTAAGAAATCATCCGTATGGAAAAATCTTTTAATGCGTCAAAAACTTTGTTAATGTAACCTTTTTGCTCGAGTATATTATCGCCTACCACGCAGACAATTGTCATATTTTCGTTTATTTCCACATTGCCGTATAATTGCAAATCTTTTACTATTTCATTCAAATAAGTTTTATCATCAATAGTAATAGATACAGCTATTTCTGAAGTAGTGGTCATATCAATAGGTGTTTTATATCTTTCAAAAACTTCGAATACTTTTCTTATAAATCCGTATGCAAGCAGCATTCTTCCTGATTTAATTTTAATAGCAGTTATACCGTCTTTTGCTGCCGCAGCTTTTATTCCTTTACCGAGAGGTTTTGATGTTATTAAAGTTCCGGGGTCTTCCGGTCTTAGTGTATTTTTTAAGCGAACGTGAATATTAGCCAGCTTAGCCGGAAGTACACTTGAAGGGTGAAGTATCTTCGCCCCGAAATAAGCAAGCTCAGCTGCTTCGTCAAAGGAAAGCTGGGTCAGAGGCTTTGCATTATTAACATACCGTGGATCTCCGGAGTAAAATCCGCTTACATCGGTCCAAATTTGAATCTCCTCGGCAGTAACTGCTCTTCCTATTATTGATGCCGAATAATCGCTTCCGCCTCTTTTAAGATTTTCAATCTCGCCAAACATATTTCTGCAGATATATCCTTGTGTGATAAATATTTTACAATCCGGATATTGTTTTAATTCACGATTAAGATTTTCTTTTATATAATAATTATCAGGCTCAAGGTTATTGTCAATTCGCATAAAGTTAAGCGCCGGTATGAGTTGAGCGTGTACCTTCTGTTCCAAGAGATAGTTATAAAACAAAGCAGAAGAAATAAGTTCACCTTGAGCCAATATCGTACGCTTTTCTTTAATAGTAAAATCATCAATCATAAATGAGCGAATATAATCGAAATGATATTTAATTAATTCGAAACCTATATTTTTAAATTCCGAGTCCTTAAATAATTCTTGAACAACTTCCCTATATTCTCCTTCAAGTTTATCAACAAGTTTATTGGCAGATTGATTTTCTTTCTTTTCAAGTTTTTCTGAAATTTCGTAAAGCGTGTTTGTTGTCCCGCTCATAGCCGAAAGAACAACTATTTTTTCTTCATTGTTATTTATAAGCGAAGCAACATTTTTTGATCATAATCAAGAGGAAAGAAAACTAAGGAATCCTGATTTTTTAAAACTTGAAGCCCTGGCAATTTTTCAGGCAATTCTTGCTTATTTTGAAGTTGATCCTCTTGAAGTTGCACCTATTACCGGAATCATTCGAGACGCTGATACTCAAAAACCAATGAATAATGTTTCCGTTCAGATTTTAAACTCAAATTATAATTATTCTACAGATAATTACGGGAACGGCATTTATGCATTTCACGATTTGCCAGAGGGGCAATATATCTTTGAAGTGACAGCAACGGGATATCAACCTCGTGTTGATTCAATTGGAATCAAATCCCATGAGTTTAACTTTTTAGATTTTTATTTACTCCCAAATATTTTACCATTAATTGAGAATTCTTCACCCAGTCAAGGTGATTCACTTTTTTCGCCATACGAATGGATCGAGCTTCGATTTACCCGGCAGATTG
>JADFGB010000314.1 GCA_022567875.1 Bacteroidota bacterium
AAACATACATTCCTATGACAAAATCTATAAACTACAGTCAAATAAGATTTTCCCCACTATTTAATGAATTTTTGAAATCTATAAATTCAAATAATATTCTAATACAAGATAAATTATTGATAACAAGATTTAAGGGCGTAACTTTATCTAATTTTTTGAAATTTTCAAAAATTAATAACGGTAAATATACATAAAAATATTTTTTATTTAGTTGTTGAAAAACTAATCAAACCAAATCCTTCTTTTGATATCTCTTTCTGATGAGTTGTTAAAAATTCTTCAATCATTTCAGTTGAAATTACATGTGTTATCCCGTACTTAATTTTTTCTTCAGCATTTAAATAAATATTGCCTTTGTAAGGGACTAACGGATCGTATTGTTTACCATCTTTAAGTTTTTTGGGATGAAGGCTGTATAAAATGTCTTTTGGAACAGAACGAATTATACCTACTAATTCAATGTTTGGAATACCGTCTCTTATTGCCAGCACCAGCCCGCCGCTGAATCCTCTATTTGCAACACCGTCAATTAAAAAAAGACCGTCATCATTATTATTCGGTCTACTGACTATAGCTCTTGAAACCATTTTATAATTCATTGGGAAACCAAACATATAAACAAAAGAACCCCAATTTAGTTTTTCTGATTTTCCTATCGGAAAAGAAAAAGCAGGAAATTTACCCGGATAATCAACAGAAAAAGTAATACCCAATAAAACCAAATCATATTGCTTATCCGCAGCTATAATTTTGAGTCTTCCTAATTCCGGGAAACCAATTGCATAAATATTTTCATTCTTTTTTACTGATATACTTTTAACAAAATCTGTTAACACTCCTTTATCATCACCCCAATATGTAACTATAGTATCAGGGTAATCAACAATGTGGTTGCAAGTTAACAATGCCAACTTTCTATTTTCGGAATAAATTGTAGTACCGGTACCTGAACTTGTTTTAGTAAAAAATATTTTTTCAACAGCATAAATTTCTAAATCATTGGTGTTTATATCATTTAATTCCAGTTTGCTTTTTTTGTCGTAAACATAAGCTTCATAAAATGCTATACTGCTTATTCTGTGTATGGTCTCTGCCACCTTCTCTAAAATAGGCGAGCTGTCTCTATAAGGAAATTCGGTATCGTATTTTTTGTTTAAATCAGTTTTTATTTTGGTTTCGTAAACAGAAGTAGAGCAGCCCGGCAGAATAAAAATGAAAGAGAGAAAAGTTAATATTAATATTTTAATGTATTTCATCAAAATTACATCTTCGTTTTTTAGTTATTATTATTTGTAATAATAACTAAAATAAAAAAAAATTGTAATCCAAATGGGATAAATACAAAAATTTTTAATGAAGAATAACAATTTAAAAAAATGCTGAATTTAGTTCGAAAATAAGAAAATGGGGAAAATTTATTGACTTATATCTCATTTTTGCAATAATTATATTCATTAATTGATTTTAGATTAACAAAAAAAATTTGTATATTTAGTATCTTTTTTTGTTGATATTTTGAACCGGATTCGGAACTTTTTGCCCCGGGGTGATGTATAGAAATTATCTACAGACAGATAGATTTGGAATTAAAATTATAAGGAGAATGTAAATTGAGAATTACGAAGCAATTCACAAACCGCGAGAGTAAATCTTTAGATCAGTACTTACAGGAAATTGGTAAAGTTGACTTATTAACCCCCGATCAAGAAATTACGTTAGCAATTCAAATTAAAAAAGGAAGCCGTGAAGCTTTAGATAAATTAACTAAAGCAAATCTTAGATTTGTTGTTAGTGTTGCAAAACAATTTCAAAATCAAGGGCTTTCCCTTGGTGATCTTATTAATGAAGGTAACCTTGGTTTGATTAAAGCAGCCAAAAGATTTGATGAAACAAGAGGTTTTAAATTTATTTCTTATGCTGTTTGGTGGGTAAGACAGTCTATTATGCAGGCTATTGCAGATCAATCAAGAATTGTAAGACTTCCTTTAAACAGAGTAGGTTCCTTGAGCAAAATCAGCAAAGCATACCGTAACCTGGAACAGGAGTTTGAAAGAAAACCGACTACAGAAGAACTTGCTAATTTATTAGAAATGCAACCCGAAGATGTTGCTTATGCTCTTCAAATTTCAGGCCGCCACGTTTCAATGGATGCCCCTTTTTCCGGAGATAACGATAAAAATAGTTTGATTGATGTTATACCAAACAAACATCATCCTTCACCTGATACTACTTTAATGCAGGAATCTTTAAAGTTGGAAGTTGAAGGAGCTTTATCCACACTTACCGAAAAAGAAGCAAAAGTATTAATGCTTTACTTTGGTATAAACGGTGAAAGATCTGCAACCTTGGAAGAAATAGGTGAAAAATTTGATTTAACCCGTGAACGTGTCAGGCAAATTAAAGAAAAAGCTTTAAGAAGATTAAAACATACTTCACGCAGCAAAAACCTAAAAGCATATTTAGGTTAATTGTTTTACACAATTTTATATGAAAAGGGACGTAAATTTTACGTCCCTTTTTTTTTATTATTTTAGATTTTAAGTGAACAACAATCATCATCGCGACCCTGCTTGGAGGTAGACAGGTGCATTTAGAGATCTCAGCTCT